>JBDKTH010000869.1:0-3322 GCA_039680305.1 Thermoguttaceae bacterium
CCTCATCTGGCCTGGTTTGACGCGGTTTTTCGGGGGCAGGAGCCGGCTCGGGGGCCGTTTCGGGCAACGTCGGCGAGGGCGCAGCGCGGGACGACTGCGACGCGGGATCGCTCGCCGCGGGCGGGTCGCTCGGCGCGGCCGAGCTGACCGGCGCGGCGGTCTCGGACGGGGCGGCCGCGGCGTCGGCCGTCGGCTGCGACGGGGTCGTCTCGGGCGGCGCGAGGTCGGAGGGGGCCGCAGGGGCCTCGACGGCGTCGAGGTCTGCGGTCGCCGCCTCGAGGTTGGCCAGGAGTTCTTCGATCACCAGCGGGGCGGCGCCCTCCGCGCGGTCCTTGATCTCCTCGCCGAGCTTCTCGTACGCCCGACGCCGCTGATCCTCCGTGAGGACCGCGGACAGATGCTTCATGGTCAGGTGGAAGACCTGCTTGACCTCGGTGATCGTGAGCGTACTCGGGGGACGGAGGCCGAAGCGTTCCGGATCGAGCCGCTCCAGGACCCAGACGGCCGCGCGCCAGTACTTGTCCTGGCTGGCGACGCGGTTCAAGGTGCGCACGGCATTGAGCTCGAGCATCTCGCTGGCCTGGAGGATGTCGAGGCCGAACTGCGGGTCGCGGCGGGCCGTGCGGGTGATCGTGCTGCCTGCGCAGCCGATGATCCGGGCGGCCTGGCGCCGCGAGCCTCCCTCGTGGATGATCCCGACGACCAGCCGTTTCTTGGCGGCATCGAGCACGGGCTTTCCGATCGGCGGGCGGGTGGAACTGGTAACCATGGCAAAGTCTCCTGAACAAAAGGTTGTTTCTTGGGCGGTCGCACGACTGCCCCACGACGCTTATCATGCCATATTTGCTGGCCCAATTTCGACTGGTTATGTGGGCCACCCGAAGAAAAAAAGGGGCGGCCAAAAAGAAGAATGGGAATTATGGGACCAATGAGGAGGGCCGCGGAAAAGAGGAGAGAGGGGGAGGTTGGAGTCGGCGGGCCCTGGCGTTAGCGTGGGGGTACTGGGTAGCGGAGCGCAAAAGCCAGCGGCACAGCGGAGCGTGCCTGCTGCTTTTGCGCCGGCTTCGGGTTCCGTGCTTCACGCGCCCTGCACGGAGAAATGCGGGCCCTAAAACAGGGTGTCGCCGGGATAGGTGACCTGCCCGCCCGACACCAGGGCGAACTCCGTGATCCGGTGCGGCTGGATACGGCCGGCCGCGAAGATGTGCTTGACCGTCCATCCCCGGGCGGCCAAAGCATCGGCGATCAATTGCCGGTGGCACCGCCAGGGAAGCGCCTCGGCACACAGGATCGCCGTGCGCTGGCGCGTGGCCAGGATCATCAGTTCGGCCAGAGCCGCCTGAAACTCCTCGGTCTGCATGTAATCGGCATAGGCGTTGAACGACTCGCTCCGCCAGCCGGTGTTCGGCGAATCCTCCAGGCGAATCGTGCGACGACCGCCCAACGCGCCGAAGTGGTAGTAGCGCACCCCCACACCGTGCAGCGACGCTGCCAACGCCTCACGCTCGAACTGCGGCTGACGTCGCGAGCCGGGGAAGCGTCGCACATCGACCACCTGGCGAATCGCCTCGCCCTGAAGCATTTCGACAACGGTGGCGATGTCGTGGTTGGAATGCCCGATCGTCCAGATCATACGTGAGGCTATCATCGTTCATTCTACGCACCTCCCTGCCTAGGGCACGGCGCACGGAACCGACCGGTAGAACGAGCTGTGGGATTGGCCCAATTCCTACCGGGCAACCAGCGCTCACTTCACGGCAACCATCAATAAGTCGACGCTCTCCTGCCGGTCGTAGGGCTGGCCCTGATACCCACCGAAGAATTCTAGCTGAGCGGCACCAGCCAGCCGGGCCATGCGTTCAAGCTCGGCAGCCTCCATCCCGAGAAAAGGCACGGAATCGCTGCGCATTTGGACATTCGGTTCGAGCGTGCTCACGATCAACTCCACGTACCCCCGCGTACCGCACCGGTGCACGCCTTTGACGATCAGCACTTCGTCCTGCCCAAGCCAGCTTCGCTTGCACTTCTGCCAGAGGCACGGGCCGTCGGCCAGATGCCAGAGGTTCAGCACATGCACGACCAGCAGTCCTCCGCGGCGCACGGCTGCCAGCATCTGCTTGAGGGTCTGCTCGACGGTCGTCAGGTCAGGGGCCAGGGCCAGCGAGTTGCCCACACAGATCGCCGCATCGAATGGTTCCTGCGCTGCGATCGGTTCATCAAACCCTCGCACTTGCCAGCGCAACCCGGCCGGCTCACCGAAGCTGGCCCGCGCACGCTCAATCATCGTCGGACTGATGTCCGAGCCCTCGACGCCCAGGCCCCAGGAGTGAAACAGGGCCGCATGCCGACCGGTGCCGCAAGCGACGTCCACGACGCGATGCACCCCGACGCGATCGAACCAGCGCCGATAGAATGGCTCCTCGTTGGCCAGACGTTTGGGCCAATCGATCATCGCCTCATAGACGTCGGTCAGATCGCCGAAAAGGTCCGTGGCCATTGGTTACTCCCGTCGTTCCAGCCGTACGTCATCGATCCACATCTTGCCGGTCGCCCCGTTCAGTCCGGCTTCCACGCTCAAGCTGCCGAGCTTCTCAGGCACGGTGAATTCCACGGCGACTTGCTTCCAGTCGAACGTGCCGACCAGTTCCGGGCAGGAGACATAGTTGGTCCGGTCCGTATGGACGGCCAATCGCACGACACCGACTTTCCAGCCCACGTCGCCCTTTTTGATCCCCTCGCCCTTGACCCAGGCGGTCACGCGCCAGCGTGAGCCGGCAGGCAGTTCGCTCACCGACAAGGGCTGACGCCAGAGCAAGTACTGCCCCGAGGTGTTTTCCACCTCCGCGGCCGCGGCTCCGCCATGGACCGGCTGGGCCACGATCCGGCCGCCCTGGGGCATCTGCCAGGCCAGACGCGTCTGGCCGCCAGGCAACAGGTTGCCGGTGCGCAGCGACTCCAACCGCGTCGCCAGGCTCTCCTCGAACCCCGGATCGGCCAGGAGCCCATCCTTCACGTCATTGCGCACCACCTCGGGCGATTTTCCAATGGGGCTCACCGCGCCGGAGCCTGGAGTGAGCACTGCCGAGAACCATCGCCAGCGTCGGCCGTCGTCGCAGGGCTCGCCGTCGTTGAAGGCCAGGAAGAAACTGTGATGGTCGCAGAACACATTCTCCAGCGCCCCGCCCTTTCCGCAGACAAGTTCCGACAATTGCACCAGGGGGCCATCGGCTGCACGCAGTTCGATCCGGTCGGGGACGAGCGCCGGCTGCGGTCTCTTGCTCTGCCACGCACGGCCTGAACTCGCTGCTGTCTCGCCCGCGGA
>JBDKTH010000046.1:0-3741 GCA_039680305.1 Thermoguttaceae bacterium
CGCTATTTGCGGACTGCGTCGATCGCTGCGGTAAGGGCCGGGGCTGGGATGGGCCGGATACGACGACGTTGTGCCTTCACTCTCGGGCTGCCCTCCTCTCCTGAAACCGCGTCGCGAAGACGTGCTCCCTTCGGTTGGTGACTCTTCGTGGCTTCTTATCTCTGCTGCTTGCCTCTTTTCTGGAATGAGGGAGAGGAGTGATGCAATGAACCGCGTACCGCAATCCGACATTCCCGTTCGCCCCAGACGGGGCTTCACCCTGGTGGAGCTTTTGGTGGTCATCGCCATCATTGGCATCTTGATCGCCCTGCTCTTGCCGGCGGTCCAAGCCGCGCGCGAGGCCGCTCGGCGTGCCCAGTGCACAAACCACTTGAAGCAGATTTGCCTGGCTCTGCACAACTACATGGACACGCATCGCGAGATGCTCCCGCGTGGGGCAGAGATCACGCGAGGGCAAGCGTGCTGCTGCGCCAACGCCGACTACGGCCTGGGGCATACCGTGCACACGATGCTCCTGCCCTACATCGAGCAGCGTGCGCTGGCCGACCGCTACAACATGAAAATCCCCTGGTATGCCCAACAACCCGGGATCATCGATCAACCGATCCCCACCTACCTCTGCCCCAGCGCGACGAAGCACCAGTTGCAGACGGTCTCCACCGGGGCGACCAGTTGGACGGGCACTCCGCCCTCGCCGCTCTCCCAAGTCTATCCCCACAACTACCCGGGCGCCGGGTCCTATCACGGCTATGGCGGCTGCGGCCGGCACTACGACGCCCGAACCAACGGCATCTTCGCCTTTCGTCGGGGAATCCTCGAAGAAGCAGGGACTGCGGCTGATCCGCGTCTGAAACTGGCCGGCGTGATTGATGGCACGAGCAACACGATGGCCTTTTCCGAAACGGCCCAAGACCGCCCCACCTTCGACGATGCGGGAAACCCGAGCACCGGCTGGAGCCTCAACCGGGGACGCGGCTGGGCCGACCCCTACTACAACAGCACGCTCTTTTCGATCGGTCCGAAATCCACCCCCAACAGCAAGTCCTCGCAATACCTGCTGCTCAATGCGTCCAACGCCACCAGCTATCATCCCGGCGGCGTGAACGTGGGTTTTCTCGACGGCGGCGTGAAGTTCGCCTCCGACACGATCGACGGCAACATTTGGCACTCCTTGGGAACCCCGGCCACGGGCGAGGCCGTTTCCTATCCGTAGGACCCGTCCAGAGATAACTTGGAGAATTGACCTAATGAAGCAACTGCCGTGGGAAGACGCGGGAAGCCTGCACGGGGCGTGGTGGTTACATGACCGCCTTGATCGCCGGATGACGCCGCAGGGCGTGAAAGATGTCCGTGCGGTGCGTTTCCGTTTCCACGATCAACTCCAATTGCAGCGAGCAGTATTTGCCCGTGCTGCTGACGTGTGAAATCGTCAACGTGTAGTCGATCTCGCCCACGACGTCGGCGACGACCTGCTCCATCGCCCGGCGGTCAGCGCCGATCACTGTGTAGGTCCACGCACACGGGTAGCGGATCTCCACTTTGTAGTCGTTCAAGTCCATCGATCTGACAATCCTCGTGAGAAGGCGACGGCAACCCGTCTCTACCAAGCGGGGGAGCGAGGGATAAGTCCAGGGGCGGCACCCGTCAATTATACCCACTAACAGAGGTAGGGCAAGACGTCGCCCTTCACGCAGCTCCCATTCCACACGCGAGGCGAGGCGCCGGTCCTCCTTGGGGCCGGCAGCCCCGACGCGCAAGGGGAGTTCCCTTTCCAGCGCCATAGAATGACATAGTAGCCAGTAGAGGCCGAGAGCAATCGGTTGCTGGATCTACCGTTCAAAACCGCATACGGAGACTGCCGTGGATACCGAACGGATCATCGACAAGCTAAACGATATCTTGCGTTGGGAATGGAAAGGGGTCGTGCAATACACCCAGGCCAGTTTCCTCGTCCAGGATCTCTGGCGCGAGGTCTACGCCAAAATGTTTCGCGACGGAGCAGAGGAATCGCTGGGCCACGCCCAGAAGATCGGCGACAAGATCGTGGCCCTCGGCGGAACGCCGACGATCGAGCGGGCCGAAGTGCTACAGTCCACCGATCTGCACGAAATGCTCCAGCACGCGCTAGAACTCGAACGAGGCGCAGTTCGACACTATTCGGAAGCGATCGACATGTGCCAGGACGATGCGCCGTTGCGAGTCCTTCTCGAAGACATTGTGCTGGAAGAGCAGGAGGGAGTCGATCACCTGGAAAAACTGCTCGGCGCCCACGAGTTGGCCGGGGTCTCCAGCGGTGCTCCTCCGATGAAAGCGCGATAACCGTCGGACTCATGGCCATTGGGCAATCACGCGTGGTGTATCGCCGGGCGACCGGCGATGATGGCCAACGGATCTTCCGGCTCAACCACCAGGTCTTTGCCGCGGAACTCGGCCAGCACGCGGTGCGCGAGGGCGGGCTGCTGGTCGACAAGTTCCACGCCAAGAACCAGTATTTCGTGGCCGAACGCGACGGCCAAATCCTCGGGCTGGTGAGCGTCCACACGACCCCTCCGTTCTCCGTCGAGGAGAGGTGTCCACGGTTCAAAGAACTGGTGCCGCAAGACCGCTCGATCGCGGAAGTACGGCTTCTGGCGGTCGATTCCTGCTATCGCAAGACGTTCATCGCCTGCGGGCTGTTTGCCCAGGTCGCCGCCTTCCTCGTGGAACGTCGGATTGAACTGGTCGTGATCTCGGGCATTGTCCAACAGAAACGGATGTATCACCGGCTGGGGTTTCGCGACCTCGGACCGCCGGCCCGCTGCGGCAGCGCCCTTTTCATCCCGATGCTGGCGACAAGTGAGGAACTGCTGTCGCGGAACTGCCGAGATCTGCAGCGGTTTGCGCAACGTGCCCCCGCATTGGAGTGAACGCATCACCCCTCCTGTTAAGCCTCACCGCTGACTTTGGCCGTGCCCCCTGCGACGAGTGGCAATTGGCCGTATCCGCTCTGCCCTTCCCCTTGTACAATGGACCGCCTGTGGCGTGTGCCGTTTGATCAGGAGAAGGTCGTCATGCGTGTGTGCGGAGCGTGTCGTTTGTGCTGCAAGGTGTTCCCGGTGGTCGCGACGGAAAAGCCGGGGAACGAGTGGTGCAAGTTCGCCTGCGACTCGGGCTGTGCAATCCATGAGCAGGGCATCCCGGACGTCTGCCGGGAGTATACCTGCTACTGGCTCGAACATGACGAGATGCCCGACGATTTGCGCCCAGATCGGATCGGAATCGTCGTGACGGAGAGTGGGACGGTCACGGTCGGTGAGGAGACTATGACCGTGCTCTTGTTCAACCAATCCTACCAAGAGGCTCACACGCGGCGCAAATCCCAGACGCTGATCGAGCAGGTGAAGGCCCTGGGGATGGTGGTGATGCTCCTGTATGACGAGCAAATGCAGCTCGTCTACGACCGAACGCGCTATGCTTCGATCTCCCCCCGGGACATCGAAGTCGCCTACCGCTATGAGCAATCCCAGGACGCCGAGGAACTCAAACGCCTAAAGGCCGTGCCAGACGACTTTCGGCCCTTGACCCGGGAAGAGGCCGAGGCGTTGACCCCAAAAGAATAGGTGCGTTCCACTCGCACGCGAACACCGCTGCTTGTGCCGAGAATGGTTGCAGACGCCCCCGGTTCTAGGTATCCTAGGAGCACTACGCACCCTCCAAGGGTTAGTGTAACGCGACGTCGGAATTCTACTGTCCCTGGAGATA
>JBDKTH010000090.1:0-2700 GCA_039680305.1 Thermoguttaceae bacterium
GAAACGCAGTCGGGCAACGCAGATGGAAGGGGGCCGGTCGGCATGTCAGGACGAGAGCTGATGGATCGCTGCAGCCTCGCCCTGGCCGTGTTGGAGGGCGAGAAGGACGCGAACAAGATCCTCGCCGATCTCCTGGAGGACTCGGGCCAGCGCGGACTAGCCCAGTGGGCGCGGGCCCGCAAGGGGAAGCTCCGCAAACGGTTGGATTTCGTTCTGGCGATCCTGCCCTATGAGGTCGTCGCGCAACTGGCGTGCGACTTCGTGGATCACCTGGGAGCCACCCGACTGACGTCGACGGGCGGACAACTGGTCAGCGCCACGAGGGAACTTCTGAATTGCAGCCAGCCGACGGAACAGTGGCTCGCCTGGAGGCGAAGTCAGCATCGTTTGACATGGGAACAATTCGTGTCGCGAGTACGAACCGCACGGCCCATCGAGGACTGTCTGGCAAGTCTATGGCTGCTCGACCAGAAGACCCTGACAGTCGTTTGGCACGACCAGCAGCACCAGCCCAGAGCGACAGCCCAAGCCGCCAAGGAAGTCCAGGCGGAGGCATGCCGCGTGGCGCGCCTGGCTCGCGAAGCTGCCAGCGTTCCCAAACAACGGGAGTCTTCCGGTTGGGTATACAGCGTGACCGCCCCCCACAGTGATCCGCGTGAACTGCAATGGCAGATTGAACACACGAAACGTGCGCTCCAGGCGGTTTTGCAGAAGGGAATCGAGGGCGAAACAACCGCCCCCGAAGCCCGTCCCCAATGAACTCGAGGAATTGCTCCCATGGCCGAAATGACGATCCGATTGCAGTGCGACCCGGAGACGGGGAAGAAGGAGATCCTCGTGTCGTTGCGAAGCGACGCGGATGCGCTGCCGCAGGAGCACGAACAACTCCACCGGGCACTGGTCGATAGGCTCATCGAAGGCGGCATCGTGAAAGCCAGTGAAATCGGCAAGATCACCATCCAGCGCGATGCCGAGGAGAAGCCGTCGACGCCCGTGAGTTCGTCGCCGCAACAAGAGCGTCCTTCGCAAGCACAAGGCAACTGAGCGGCCGCCGGTCCCTGTCAACGACCATGGTACTGCATTTCCCCAAGCTCGATGTCCTGAAGATCGCGATCACCTCCGGCATCGTCCCGGAGGCGATCGTCATGGCCCCGGTCAAGGCCGGCTTTGGCACGGCGGGGGAACTATGGCTTCAGCCGTCCGGCAGGGTTCCCCGCGGCGTCCGCGACGATCTGCGACGGTTGGGCGTCGAGGATAGCCGGTCCTCTGCCGTGCCGGTAGCCGAAACGTTCCACTGCTGGTTGCAGGTGTTTCCGCTGGACGGAGACCTCGCAACGGCGGCCGTGAGCGACAAGACGCCTGTGCTCTTCGACCTCCCCGGGACGGAATCGTTGGCCGAACTTGTCTCGGAAGTGCTTCGCCTGGGAAACGATCGCCAGAGCTTCTGTCACGTGAGCACGGGTGGCCGTAGTCGGGCACTGCTACGCGTGGTCGGTCCGCCGTACTACTCGCTGTTGCGTGCCATGGATCGCGACGCCGCGCCGGGCATGCGTCCCTGCGCCTTCATCGAGCAGGCTCCACGCGTCTGGGTCGAGATCGGCCACTGGCATCCGCTGGCCGATCGGATGGTGCCGCCGGCCGGCCAGCTTCTCTTGATCCGGGCGACGCGTGTGTGGGATTTCGTGGAGGAAGCGACGTTCCAGGACGTCTACCGGGCCTTTGCCTACCAGTTGCCGCATGCGGCGAGCGCCGGGAAGCCGACGCCGCTGGCCCAACGGATCGCCGTTCCGTTGCGCCTTGTGCCGGGCGGGACCGAAGCCGCGGAACTCTGGGTGCTTGGCGACACTGGCGAGGATCAGCTCGACGCGATGGTCGGTTCGGCCGACGACCAGCTACTGGCCCGCCTGGCGTTTGCCGTGGGCCAATGCGAGGGACGCCGCCGGATCGTGCTTCGCGTGCGCCCTTCGAAACAGGGGCCGCCGGTGGTCGTGCTGGACGCGGTCGCCTTCCACCCTTATCTAAAACTGCCCAATTTGTTCGTCCCGTGCGGATGGAGGGTCCACCCGCCGCTGCGACGCAGTGCCGTGGCCGAACTTCTGACGCCGGGCGACGGCAGCGTAACCTGGCTCTTCCCGCACGGCGACGGCACCTTCACGCCCGAGAGTCTGCCGGAGGCCGCGTTTTGCCCGTTGGCCGACTGGGTCGATTACGTTCTCGACCGGGATCGGGTCGCGATTGCGGCGTGGATCGACTCCCAGCAGTTTGAGTTTGAGCCTTTCGTGTGCGAGGAGGACCGCCGCCCGCGCGAGGAAAAACCCAAGCCGCCGCCGGTCCCGGCCACGGAGCCCCGGGGAGATCGTCCACCGTCATCGAAGCCGCCGGACGATGTCCACGTGCGGGAGCCGCTTCCGGCCGCCGATCCTCCGCCGTCGCTGGTTGTGGAACAGGCGGCGGAAACCGAGCGCGATGTGGTTCAGAAGCGGTTGTCGGAACTGGAGCAGCAGTTCCTCGCCTCCGACTCGCCGCTGGACGGTCCAGAGCGAGCCGGCCTGTGGCAGGAGATGGGCCATGTGAACGCGGCACTGGGATACCATCTCGATGCGGGAGTCTGCTTCTCCAATGCGGTTTGGGAACAGGCGAATGGCATGCCCTCGGTAGTCGGGGCCTGGCAGAAGAGCGCCTGTCAGGCCTGTGGCATCA
>JBDKTH010000551.1:0-2595 GCA_039680305.1 Thermoguttaceae bacterium
CGCCGACGCGCGCCGCGTGGCAGACCTGCTGCTCCCGCCGTCGCAAGAGGACACGACCTGGGACCGCGCCGAGCCGGGAATCACACTGAGCAGCCGGCTGTTGTCGATCGAGCCGGCGTCGGTGCCCTCGGTGACGATGATCTTAAGCGAAGGGCGGGACGACATCGCCACGCAACGCCCCATGCTAAAGAGGCTTCCCCGAAGTCCCGACGAGCCGCTTCCTGACGTGTTGGGCCGGCCCCTTCACGCTATCGGGCGACCGATCGCCCGGCTGATCGACTGGCTGACCTCGTTGGGATCGAAGCCCCAGGGGCGAAAGCAGCCTGGGCAACTCGGGCAATGGGCCCAGCGGCAATTGGCCCGTCTCGACCAGGCGATTCTGGCCAGTCGCCACCGCGAGATCGTACGCCTGATGCATCTCCTGAAAACCGATCCCGAAAACGGGCTGCGTTATGCGCTTCCGTTGCAGTCGGGCCCGCACCGGGGCACGGCGACTCCCGGCTCAAGGCTGACAGCCCGCATTCCGGACTTCAGCCTGTGGCGATTGTCCCGCGGGGGCCCCGCTGACCAGTGGGACCTGCCTCCCGAATTCCACAGTCAGCTTGTCGTCCAGTACCACGGGTTAGCCGCTCGTGAGATCCGGTTGGGGCGGCATCGGCGGGCGGCCTATATCTACGCCGAGCTGTTGGGCAACCTGGAATTGGCGGCTAACGCCTTGAAGACGGGCCGGCACTGGCGCGAGGCGGCCGTGCTCTACCGGGAGAAACTCCATCGCCCCGACGAGGCAGCCGCCTGCCTGGAAGAGGGTGGCCTCTGGGCGGAGGCCATCGCCCTCTACGAAGAACTGGGCCATTTCGAGAAGGTCGGCGATCTTTACACGCAACTCGACCAGGCCGACAACGCCCAAGAAGCCTATCATCGGGCCGTCGCCAGGCATCGTGCGGAGCAGGACTACATGACCGCCGCCCGGATCCTGGAAACCAAGCTTGCCGACTGCGACGGGGCAATCGCATGCCTGGAAGCCGGCTGGCCCGGATCGCCCCAGGCGGGCCAATGCCTCGAAGAGCTGTTCCAGCTTCTGGGACGCCACGGCCGTCATCAGGCTGCTTGCGACAAGATCGAGCAGTTTCGCCGCCAGCCAACGCCCGGTCGATTGGTGACGCTCGTCGATATCCTTTCGCGGGCAGCACTGAAATATCCGGAGCCGTCTGTGCGGGCCACCGCGGCCGACGCCACCCGCACCATCGGGGCGCGAGGCATCTCGACGGCTTCCGAGGAGACCTGCCGCCGTTTGCTGGGTGCCGTCCGGCGGCTCGTGCCGGCCGATCTTCTGCTGGGCCGCGACTGCGATCGGTTTCTGCAGTCTCGATTTCAGCGGCCGATGCCCCGGCCTTCCGTTTCCAATCCACCCTCGAAACGGCCTGCTGCGAAGCCGACGCTTATCCGCACGATCAAGCTGCCTGGGAACGTCGAGTGGCGAAGTGCGGTCTCGGCGGGCGACGTCTTCTATGCGGCGGGGTATGAGGGGAATCGGCTCGCGGTCGTCCAGGGATTCTGGGAGGGAAGTCTTTATCAGCTGGCACGCGACAAATGGCCCAGCGTGCCCTCTCAGACGCCGCCCATCCTGCTGGCATGCGGCTCGCAATCGCACCACCCTGTGCTTGTGCGGCCCCTTGGCGGGCCAGTATTGCCATGGTGTCGGTTTCCACTGACGGACGAGTTGCCGGTCCGGATCGAGGTGGGAACGCCGCCCTGGCTGTGCGACAATGCCCTGGCCGTGCAGCGGACGGTCGACGGCACGGCCCACGTGCTCGCGATGCATGACGCGGGCCTGATCCTCTTCAGCTACAATCTGGGCAACGAGCTTCTCGGCTTACGGTCCATCCCTTGGTCGACCGTTTGGCCGGACGGCAGCGTCATCGGCGAACTGCCGACGAACCGACCGGTTCCGTTCCACATGCGGGGCAACACCGCGTACTTGGGGGTGGGGAATCAGCTGGTCGTCTTGCGACCGCCCGAGTCCACCAAAGTGGTCGATCTCCCCGGCGCAATCCTCGGCATTCACGGCTCCGCGCCGTTCTCCCGAGCCCGTGTGGCTGTGGCCTTGGAGCAAGGGGCCATGCTCTACTGGGACGAATCCCAGGAACACGTGTCTCCCTTTGCCGTGGACCTGGTCGCTCCCGTGCTGCAGTTTATCGACGGCGGCTGGCTCGTGGCGGCTTCGGAGGAGCAGTGCCACGTCTACCGCACCGCGGAGAACTATACCATCCGCTGGGAAGCGAGCGTCTCCCATCGACACGGGCCCCCGATCGCCGTTCTCTCCACCGCGCGGCCACATGAGTTTGCCCTCGTCTGCCAGAATGGCACCGTCGCGACCTATCAGACACCGCTTCTGCCACACTTGTCATAGTGTTCCAAACCACCGCATGCTCCGAACCGAGGACCGCCGGGCGTGTCGTCAGAGTAGGGATGCAGCAAACGAATGATAACTTGGGACAACTTACCCCCTCCGTGAATCGACGGGGCCTTTCATGGCGAAGGACAAGACGCTATCTTCAAAGGGAGACGCGAACGTGTCGCCTTGCGTCGGTTGGG
>JBDKTH010001318.1:0-4259 GCA_039680305.1 Thermoguttaceae bacterium
CGCCGTCGTCTATCCGCTGGATCCGACGGGAAAACGGCGTGAGCCAGTTGCTGCGGCATTCGAGCAAGGCACGCTGCGGTTGGACCTTGAAGGAGTGCGAAGCCCGTGGTGTGAGGTGATCGTTGGGCCGTGAGTGCCGTGTGCCACTGCTTGCCCTCCAGGCAAGCAGTGGCACACGCACAATGGTTCACGACCGGCGTTAACCGGCGGTGGTGCGGCCGCCGAGGAGGGTCAGGACCTCGCCGGTGACGTAGCTCGAGTCGGCATTGGAGGCGAAGTAGACGTAGGCGGGAGCGATCTCCTCGGGCTGGGCGGGACGGCCCGTGGGAACCTGGCTGCCGAACTCGGCGACATCCTCCGGTGGGCGGTCGGATGGATTGAGCGGCGTCCACACCGGGCCGGGGGCCACGCAGTTCACGCGAATTCCGCGGTTGACCAGGTTTTGGGCCAACGACTTGGTGAAGGCGTGAATCGCGCCCTTGGTCGCAGAGTAGTCCAACAGCGCCTTGCTCCCGTCGAGCCCGGTGATCGAGCCGCTGTTGATGATCACCCCGCCTTCCTTCATGTGGGGCAGGGCCGCCTTGACCATGTGGAAATAGCCGTAGATGTTGGTCTTGAAGGTCCGGTCCCACTGTTCCTCGGTCAAGTCTTCGATGCCGGGCTGGTGTTGTTGAAAGGCGGCATTGTTGACCAGGATGTCGAGCTTTCCGAACGCTTCGACGGTCCGTTCGACCAGTTCCCGGCAGAAGTCCGGATCACGCACGTCGCCGGCCACGAGCACGGCTTCGTGCCCCTCGGCCTCGACCGCCTGCTTGGTCTGTTCGGCGTCGGACTGCTCTTCCGGGAGGTAGGTCAGGGTGACGTCGGCCCCCTCGCGGGCGAACAGCACGGCCACCGCGCGGCCGATCCCCGAGTCACCGCCGGTGATGATGGCGACGAGGTCTTTGAGCTTGTCGGCGCCGCGATATTCCGGAGCGTGATATTCCGGGCGTGGCCGCAGTTGCGATTCGAGGCCCGGCTTCTCGATGTGTTGTTCCGGGAACGGGGGCGTTGGTTGGTGAACGGGAGTAACCATGGCGTTTTCTCCAGTCAGGGATTCACCAGGGCTTCAGTCGCCAGCCGAGGAGGAACCCGAGGCCGAACGCCCAAAGGGCGACGACATCCGGACGCTCTCGGGCGTAATCGCGAAGGTAGTTCACCAGATCATCGAACGGCCGAGGGGCCGGTTGCTCCATCCCGACTGCGGCCGATGCGTAGCCTCGCTCTCCGATGTGGTCCATGATTTGTCTCGCAGTTCCGTTATCTACCTGGGGCTTACGGGGGATGTTGGGGGAGCCTGGGCGCTCCTGCCGTTCTGGCGGAGGGCCTCTTTGATCCAATGCAAGTTGCGTGCCAGTTCTTCCCGCGATCGCTGGAAGGAGACCAAGCTGCGTCGAATCGCGTACCAGGCCACCCCCAAAGCGATCGCGCCGAGGACCATGCCGACGACGAAGGCGAGAAAGAGCGACATCGCCGCTCCCATCCCCGCATAGGTGAACAGCGCGGCTAAGGTCAGCAGCAGCACGGGGATCGAGCCGAGGACCAAGACCATTCCGGCCGCGGCGAAGACAATCGGAAGGACAATCCGACGCATCGTCTCCTTCGCGTCGATTGCGAACAAGCGCGCCTGCAACTCGGCGAGGGAAGCAATATCGCCGACCAGGTCGCTCATGCTTCGGGTCATCGCTTCGGCCGGGGCCGCGTTGCGACCGTTGGTCACCGTCGTTTGATCAACCATCCCAGAACAACTCCGAAAGTGAGGGCAAGGCCAAGACTGATGGCGGGGTTTTCGGCAATGAACGCCTCGATCCGCAGGTTGATGCGATGGGCCTGGTCGCGGACGAGTTCCTGCGGCTGACGCACGAGGATGACCCTCGCAGGCGGCGTTGACGTCGTGATCACGCGCGGGGGCGAAATCGGCTGTTCCATGGTCGACGGACCTCGAACTGGCTGCCTGATCGCGCTGCCAGAGCAGCCGATCAGAACGGTTAGGAATGGCGTTCCATCTGGGCACGAAGGATCTTGCCGGCATTTTGCCCCATGTATCCCACGGCGGTCCGCACCAAGGTGTTGGCCAAGAACGTAAACAGCGAGGCCACCGTGCCGCTTCGCGGTTTGGGATCGGGCTGTGGATTGACCACCAGTCGGTTCGTCTTTGCCAACTCCGCCAAGGTCGCCGGATCGGGCCGTAGAAGTTCCAGTCGCCGAGGAACGACCAGGTAGCCCAGCGCGGCAGCCCCGGCCACACAAGCCCAGGGGTAACGCCGCACGTAGTATTTCCAGTCAGTGATCACCCGTGCGTTTTCCACGATTCCTCGCACATCGGCGTTCAGGTCAGAACGGATCTTGGCCATCTGACCTTGAATCGCGTCGGCAGACTTAGGGACCGGTTCAGGCATGGCGGACCTCGCTGAGGCTAGCGTTGCAGGCTGCGGGACAAGCGTTCGGGGACCATTCCCGTCAAGGTGTCTCGCATTCGCCGTCCGATCCACTGTGCTTTTTCGGGCGTCGACAGTTCGGAGAAGCTCCGCTGCCGCATGGGGATAGCCAGACTGACGAGCAGTCCCAAGCCGATCCCCACGCCGAACACCGTCAGGAACGAAGACATCGGATTCCGGACGACAAGCTCCTCGGCCTGTTGGTAGCTGCGACCGAAATACTCCCTTGCCTGGGCCATCCCTTCCGTGGCCGTTGAACCTTGGTCGGCCGCAAATCGGTGACGCGGCCCTCGATAGACATCCATCGCTAGGGGCTCCTGTCGTTGAAGGCTGATTGATTGGGTCGGCAGAAGGACGCGAGCGGGCCGGAGATGCCGGCCCGCGTCCGTCGGCCCGAGCGTTGTCCGTTTAGCGGGATCGCAGGATCAGGCCGAGGACCATGCCAATGGCGACTCCTGCCCCGAGAGCCACGGCCAGCGATTGGCCCGGCTTCTCTTGGACCATCCGGCCGGCCTGGGTATAACCCTGACGCATCCCTTCCATGGCTTGGCGCGAAGCCTGCTGGACCGTATCGCTGGCCTGCTGCGCGTATTGTCGGGCGGTCTCCGTGGCGCGACTCATTGTGGGGGAGACTTGCGACGTTACCTGGTTGAGGTATTGCTCGATGCTATCGCGAGTCTCGCCCGTCTTGCTTTGAATCGTGCCGACCAACTGTTCGATGTTCCCCTGGAAGCTCTGCAGGTCGTCGTCGGTCAGGGCCCCCCAGCGCTCTCTGAGTTTTCCTTTGATTTCGTTCCAGTGTCCCTGTAGCGTCTGCTGATTGAACATTTGGGCCTCCGTTGAGCATGACAAATTGTGATCCACGACACGGCCGATCGACACTTGGCCGCGAAGACGCGTTACCACGCCCAAAGATCAGCAAACCACATGCCGAACAATCTTCCGAGACGGGGCGAGAGCGGAGACGTCGCGATCCGCCTGACCGATCATTGGAGTGGCCGACGAATCCGATGATCGAACGAGAGCGGTGCCGACGGCCGTGCTCGCAGACGCGACATTTGGCCCGGGATAATCCCCGCAGGAAGAGTTGCTAGCTGGTGCTCGGCAAGTCAAGCTGGCTGTGAGGTGACCATGCACGCTGCGGTGTGTTCGTTGCCGCGGCAAGGGGCGAGGTATACAATTGCATGCTTTTCATTTCGGGGCAGCAGACGGTCTTGGCCGGTAACGAGTCGGGAACGATGTTGCCATGGAGAGAAGAAATGGACATGATTTCGCCCACCACGACCCGCGTTGCTCAACATACGGCGGAGGACGTCAATCGACGTATCCGGGAGGAGATCGAAGGAAGTGTCGCCTGCCGTGCGGCTGGCGGACGCGAGGCGATTGATCGGCGTCTGACCGAACTCGATCGGGAGTGGAACATCGAACGTGCCTTGGAACTAAACGCGGCCGTCTTCTCGCTTCTGGGGATCACGCTGGGGGCAACCAGGAGTCGCGGGTGGTTTCTGCTTCCGGCCGTCGTGGCCGGCTTTCTTGCGCAGCATGCTGTGCAGGGCTGGTGCCCTCCGGTGCCCATCTTGCGACGACTGGGCTTTCGCACCCCCTCGGAGATCGACCAGGAACGTTACGCGCTTAAGGCCCTTCGCGGCGATTTCCAGGATTTGCCGGTCGTCGAAGAGGGCGGGACAACGGATGTCCAGGAGGTCCTGGCAAGAGTCTGTCGCTAAGGACCCGTCGAGAAATAAGTTGGAGATTTGAGCTACCAATGAAGCAACTGCCGTG
>JBDKTH010001291.1:0-7434 GCA_039680305.1 Thermoguttaceae bacterium
AAATCGGATGTCATGGGCCTTGGTTGGCTGTACCGGCCAGAACCATCGTTCAACGATACGACTGTCTCGTTTCCTTGCGCCCTACGTCTCTCGCCCTACTTCTTCCTCGCCTGCACGACCCGAGGAAGCTGGGCCAGATCCTTCACGGTGGGCATCGGTTCCAAGCGAGCGTCGGCGGCGATCAGGGCCTGGACGTCGTCGTGGATCATCGGGCTGATTTCCATGAGCAGGTAGCCGCCCGACTTGAGCCGTTCGGCGGCCAGGGGAATCAGACGCTCGATAATCTCCGTGCCCTTGGGACCGGCCACCAGGGCCCCGCGCGGCTCGTACTTCTTCACGTCCGGGGCCAGGGCTTCATATTCCGACTCGCGCACGTAGGGTGGATTGCTGGCGACGAAGTCAAACTGCGGCTCAGCGGGCAGGGTCGCGAGGAGATCGGCCTGGACGAATTCGATCCTCGCTTCCACCCCGTGCGTAGCCGCGTTGCCTCGGGCGACCGCCAGCGCGGCCGGGCTGATGTCCACGGCCGTCACCTGAGCGCTGGGCAGATACTTCGCGACCGAAACCGCAATGATCCCGCTGCCCGTCCCCACGTCGCAAACGGCAACCGGCTGATCGGCCGGCCGCTGCTTGGCCAGGTCCAACAGGCCAATCACGAGAAACTCGGTCTCGGGACGCGGGATCAGCACATCCGGGGTAACCTTGAATGCAAGCGCGTAGAACTCGCGGCGTCCCACCAGATAGGCCACCGGCATCCCTTCGGCCCGACGGCGGACCAGGTCGCGGAACCGGGTGCGGATCTCGTCGCTCGGCACGGTGTCATACGACGTGTAGAGCTGGATCCGCTGGCAGCCCAACGCTTCGGCCAGCAACCCTTCGGCCTCCAGCCGGGGACTCTCCGAACCGTGGCGCCCTAGATACTCGGCGGTCCACTGGAGCAACCGGCCGACGGTCCAGGTTTCCGTTTCGGCCATGATTGTCAACTCCTGGGCCGCGTTATTCGACCGTGCCGAAGGCGGCACGCTGTTCTTGACGTTCGTACTCGATCAGCGACTCGATCACCGGATGAAGATTTCCGGCCAGAATGCTGTCGAGCTTATAGAGCGTGAGATTGATGCGATGATCGGTCAGCCGGTTCTCGGGGAAGTTGTAGGTCCGGATCCGCTGACTGCGGTCGCCGGAGCCGATCTTGCTCTTCCGTTCACTGGCCCGCTTGGCGTCCTCGGTAGCCCGCTTGGCCTCGTAGATGCGGGTCTTGAGCACGCGGAGGGCCTTGGCGAAGTTCTTGTGCTGGCTCTTTTCGTCCTGGCACTGAACGACGATCCCCGTTTCGTAGTGCGTCAGACGGATGGCCGAGGCCGTCTTGTTCACATGCTGACCGCCGGGACCGCTGGCATGATAGATGTCGCGGCGGTAGTCGTCCGGCTTGATGTCGACTTCCACGTCTTCCGGCTCGGCCATCACGGCGACCGTGGCGGCCGAGGTATGGATCCGGCCCTTGGCCTCGGTCTCGGGAACGCGCTGCACGCGGTGGCCGCCGCTTTCGAACTGCAGTTGGCGATAGACGCCCTCGCCCTCCAGGCCAAGGATGATTTCCTTGAACCCGCCCAACTCGGTCGGGCTCATGTCGAGGACTTCCACCTTCCAGCGTTGTTCCTCGGCGTAGTGCTTGTACATTTCGTACAAGTCACGGGCGAACAGCGCCGCTTCCTCGCCGCCGGTCCCGGCGCGGATCTCCATGATGCAACTCGCGCGGTTGGCGTCCTCGCCGCCGATCGTCAGATCCAGAAGCTCGCTCCAGATCGCCTCGCGCTGGGCCTTGAGTTCAGGCAGCTCGGCCTCGGCCAGCTCCTGCATCTCCGCGTCGTGGCTGGCGAGCATCTCCAAAGCTTCGGCGATCTGGGTGTTGAGCTCCTTGAAGCGGCGATACTTGGTCGCCAGCTTGGCCAAGGAGCCGTGCTCGCGGGCGACGGCCGACATGCGCGAAGACTCACACTGCACCGCAGGGTCGAGAAGCATCCTTTCCAGCTCCTCAAAACGCTGCAGTTTTTCGTCAAGCATCTTGCGCATGAACCGTTACCCGCGAGGTACTCTGCAAAGAATCGTCGTCCAGACCTCCACCCAATCCGTCGGGCGTGTCCTTACGACTCCTGCCCTTCGCTGCTGGCCTTCTTCTTGCCGCGAGTCACGCTGGCGTAGCCGGTGGCGGCGAACTTGTTCTTGAACTTCTCGATCCGGCCAGCCGTGTCGATGTACTTCAACTTACCCGTGAAGAACGGGTGGCACATGTTGCAGATATCGACCTTCATCTCGGGCTTGGTGCTGCGGGTCACAAACGAGTTGCCACAGCCACAGGTGACCTTGGTCTCGTAGTACTTCGGGTGGATTCCCTCTTTCATCTGCGGATTCCTTGCTCTGCTTCTATGTCTATCGCCCTGGATGGGCACGCCCGTGGAAATCTCGGAAACCTACTATTTTATCGCAAAACCCCTGCTACCACAAGCTGGTTGGACCGGGTGCATACCACACTACAAACGGAACAATCACCCCCCAACTAGACGAATCGTAAGGAAGCTATCAGCTGTCAGTCATCGGCCGCAATCTTCGAGAAGAAACTACCCTCTTACAAGGGGGAAGTAACATCATTGAGCTAAAGGCCTAATGAGCACCCCCGCAAGCCGATTCACTCGTCACCCCTCGCTCTTCGCCCCCTCCCCCTTTGCCTCCCCGCTCTTCGTGTCCTCGGCCTCGCCCTTCGTCTCCTTCGCGGTCAACGATTCCAGCCAGCGGGCACGGAGGAGGTTGCCGTGGTAGCTGGGAGATTTCGTGTCGGCCCGATAGAGCTTGATCGCCTCTTGCGGCTGATTACTCGCCTCGTAAACCCGGGCAAGGTTGTACTTGGCCCCGTGCGTCCAGAGATTATCGGGCACCACGTCGAGAGTTCGGGTATCGAAGTAGTCGATCGCCGAACGGGGGTTGTTCTGATAAGCGGCGATCAGGCCGAGCCAGTAGCTGGCGTCAAGCTTGGCCCGCAAGTAGATCGCCTTCGACTGCGGATCGACCCTGGCCGCCTCGATTTGCTTGTTGGAGAGTCGAGCCATCTGATACAGCTCGGCCGCACAGGGACTCCCGGTCAGTCGGCCCTTGAGATGATACATGCGTCCCCGATACAGGGCCGGCGAATTGCCCACCCCCACCTGGAACGGCATCAGCATGAACATCTGCCACTTCACCCGCTTCTCGCCTAACTGCATCTCCTGGAGCACCCTCTGATACGGCCGCGGCCAGAGCCGGGCGTCGGTGACATGGGCGCACTTCTTCAGCCGCTCGGCTTGGGCCGTAGGATCGGCCGTGAGGACCATCTTGCTCGAACCGGCCAGCCGCGCTTCGAGCAGTTTCATCCGCTGCGACAGACTGGCTGGCGAGGCCTCCAAGAGCGCAACAACGCTCTTCAATTGCGACGCCTTGAGTCGATAGGGGTGTTCCAAATCGCCGTCGAGTTGGCGTAACAAAGATTCGTCCGACACCACCTGACCGAGCGTTGCCGGCTCAAGGGTTAACCGCCCGTTCTCGTCGAGTTTCCTTCCCTTAGGTCCGGGAATCGGCATCCCGAGAGCCGAGTCGAACAGGTACAGTTCACCTTTACTGAGCACGCCAACAACGCAAGGCCCGAGCCTCTCCTGAGTCAAGCCTCTCGATTCGGCGGGCATCAGGACGGCGGCTTCGAGCCCCTGTTGGCGAGCCAGCAGAATGAAGACCCACGCCCGCTCGGCGGCCGTGCCGCGCCCCAGTAACAAGGTCTCCCAAGGCGTCTGCAGCACACGGAGCGGGTTGCCAGCCGGATCAAAGGCCTCCGGCTCAAGTTGAATGTTGCGCACAGTCCAGTCGAACAGTTCCTTGATCAACGGAACGTCTTCCACCTGCTCGCCCCGCGCCCAGCGAGAGACGTCGCGTGCCAGAACCGCTTCCTGCAGCGTCTCGCTGTCGGCGGCCGGCGGAACAATGGTGAATTCCCGCTTGTCAAGCGTCTTGAGCACCGGCAAACCGGCATATTCCTTCGGCAAACCGGCAACCAAAGGATCGACCTTCCAATCCGGCACCGGCGGCTGTTCCTGAACCCACTGGTTCAGCCGATCGATCGTCTGCCGGAGCATCTCCGTGGTGTCGAACTCTTCGAGCCGATCGAGATTGGCGATGGCGTACGTGAACAGATCGTCGCGACGGATCCGCTGCGCCTCTTGCTGACTGCGGCCGAGCCCGGAAGCCGACGGCTTCCGCTTCTTCTCGCAACCCTCGCTAGCCGCCAACAGCGGCACCAGCATGACAACAAGCAGCCAACGACACGTTTTCCTCAACGGATTCACTTCAGCTTCTCCACGGTTTGGCGAATCGCCACCAGCCGAGCCAACAGCGAGCCGAACTGATCCAGAGGGACCATATTCGGACCATCGCTCAGGGCCTGGTCGGGTGAGGGATGGGTTTCGAAGAACAGACCGTCCACCCCAAGGGCCGTGGCCGCGCGGGCCAGCGGTTCGACCATTTCGCGATGGCCACCGGTCGCCGCCCCCAGTCCTCCCGGCTCCTGAACGCTATGCGTGGCGTCAAACACCACCGGCACGCCCAGCGCTTGCATCTGCGGGATCGCCCGCATGTCGTTGACCAGCCGCCCATAGCCGAAAAACGTCCCGCGTTCGCACACGAGGATATTCCGGCAGCCGGCAGCCGCCAGTTTGCTGACCACATGCGTCATGTCCCACGGGGCCATGAACTGGCCCTTCTTGACATGCACCGCCCGCCCGGTGGCCGCCGCCGCCTTGAGCAGGTCGGTCTGCCGGGCCAGAAAGGCCGGAATCTGCAAGAGCGAACAGACCTCGCCCACCGGAGCCGCCTGCTGCGGTTCGTGGATGTCGGTCGTCACCGGAAGCCCCGTTTCCTCGTGGATCAGACGAAGCACGCCCAGCCCCTTCTCCAACCCAGGGCCACGGAACGACTCGATGCTCGTCCGGTTGGCCTTGTCAAACGACGCCTTGAAGACCAACTGGATGGGCAACTCGGCGGCAAGCTGTTTCAATCGCCGCGCGATCAAGAGCGTCAGTTCTTCGCTCTCGATCACACACGGCCCGGCGATCACCAGCAGCGATTGACCGGGGCCACAAAGGTACGGACCGACGGCAGCAGGCAGTTCAGGCACGCGAAGAGTATCCTTCTCAAGGCCTTGACCGCTTGGCCGGTCAGGCAGATCCACGAATCAGATTGACGGAGAAGACGGAACGACCAGCGTCAGACGGCCGGGCAGAACCTCGACGTCCAGCGGCAGATGGCCGCCCGGGTCCCCATCCAACTGATACGCTACCGGCGACTCGGCCGTCATCCGAAACCGACGCACCCGACGCACCACGCAATCGGCCAACGCTTGATGGCACCCCAACTGAGTCAGCATCACATACCGCAGGCCATGCCACAAGGACCCCTGGGTGAAAACACACAAGTCCAACAGCCCGTCGGTCGCCACGGCGGCCGGCGCCAAGGGCAGGCCCCAGCCATAGCGAGGCAGGTTGCAGGCAAACACCCAGCGGGCAAGGATCGGGGACGTTCGGTCGGCAGCCGTCTCACACGCCTCATCACAGTATATCTGGATCTCCGGATATCTGTAACTACGGATTGCCTGGAGAATCGGCTTCAGGTAGCTCAAGTAGTTGATGTGTCCACTCTTGTGCCCCTGCCGAAAGGCGTGCACACGCTCGACCACCTCGGCGTCGAACCCGCAGCCGATCATCGACAGGAAAACCCGCCCGGCAGCCAAGCCGGCATCCAGACGCAAAGCTGCACCGGCTTTGATCATTGCGCCCAGCTTCTCCGGGTCCTCCGGGAGCCCAAACTGTTTAGCCAACAGATTGGCCGTGCCCGCCGGCAGGAGCGTGATCGGTACCCCAGGATCGGTCCGGTTGACCAGGGCTGCGGCCGTACCATCCCCCCCGACGCCAACCAAGGCCCGGAGCCGACCTAGAGCGTGAAGTCGGTTGGCTTGGGGGCAAATCCTGTCCAACTCGCTACAGACCACGGGCTTGAGCCCGTGCTGGCCCAGGACTTCGACTAACCGATCCACCCGCCCCCCCATCGACCTCCGGCCAGCCCGCGGATTAACCGCAATCAACACCTGATCGGCTTCGGCGGCTAGGATTGTGGCAGCTTGATCCATGTGGCAGTCCCTGATCACAAACACCCCACCTTTGAAGAAGAAGACCGAACAAGATTCGCCGGTTGCTGCATTCGGCTGTGGCGACCGTACCAGAATAATACACCTCCCCCGGCACCGCACTAGCACTCCGCCAAACCCGCCCAAGAAGCAATCTTCTTCGCAACTCTTTTTACCGTCTTAGTTTACACCTCCGCCGTAAGGTGGACGAGAAAAATCCTCATCACGGCACGAGAGATGCATTAATAGCTTAACGTGATCTCCACCGGGGATCCAATTCATAGAACTGGCCCGTGGGGTCTCTGTCGAAAACTGGGGTCGGGCATCACCTTGCCCTTGCTGCCCGACCAGCCACTGCGGATGGTGGCTCGACCGAGACCCCCATTTTTTTGCGCGGGTGGGATGGGAATTGATCCGAAAGTCGATAGAATAAGGGGCACGTGAACTGGGAGCAGAAGCTATCCTTTCGGCGGGGTCCTCCCCTGCCGCAGAGGTCTGTTCGTCACCCGAGCCGCTATCCGGCTCTTGACGGATCGGCCCTCATCTCTTAGTTTTAGTGATTTGGATGCAAGTATCCGTGCCAGCGTAGCTCAATCGGCAGAGCACCGCATTCGTAATGCTGGGGTTATGGGTTCAACTCCCTTCGCTGGCTCTTGACTGAATTCCTGAAGTCGCAACGACTTGCGAAACACCGGCCAAGCCGGCTAGCGGGATCGACAGATGGCCAAGCTCGGGTAGCACTACCCGAGCTTCCAGCCGGAAGGAGATTCCCCCCATGGCCTATCGCAAGAAGTCGTTTATACGCCCAGAGTTACATCATCACGCCCCGACCGGTCAGGCGTGTATCTACTGGGGCGGTCAAAGGCATCCACTCGGAGCCTGGGATGGCGAGGGAACCGCGCCGACCGAAGTGCTCCAAGCTTACCTCCGCAAATGCGAACTGCTCGAGTCGCAGTGGCATTCCAAGGCGGCCGGGCTCCCCGAACCAGAGGACGCCTCCGAGTTATTTCTGCAGGAGGCGATCAATCTCTACCTGCACCACTTGCGAAACGACGAGGATGGGGATCTGCGGTCGGACGGGAGTCTCTCGACGCACTACGAACGTGCCCAGACCCACCTCCGGCCCGTCGCGGCTCTATTCGGCGACACCTGGGCCAGCCGGTTCACGGTCCGGGATCTTAAGCTGATTCGCCAAGCGGTCCGCAAGGAAAAGCCCGATTGGTGGGAGGCGATCCCTG
>JBDKTH010000147.1:0-2257 GCA_039680305.1 Thermoguttaceae bacterium
TGAAGCTCGACAGCGAATTGCGCGTCGCCGCCGCCTTGGCCCAGTTGCCCCCCGACTACCAGGAGGTGATCCTCCTGCGCAACCTCCAGCGTCTCAGCTTCAACGAAGTCGCCGACCGCATGGGCCGCAGCCGCCCCGCCGTCCAGATGCTCTGGATGCGAGCGATCAAGAAGCTGCAGGAAGAAATGGGAAATGATGAAGAAGGATGAATGAAGAAGGATGAATGATGAATGGAGGAAGGAGATGCCGCGAAGAGGCAAGCGGCAGTGCACGGTAGGTGGTATGGTTTACCTATCACTCGCCGTTTTGCCAACGATCTCAACGCTCCCTGTGCTCCACGGACCGCTGATTGCTGATTGCTGATTGCCGACTGCCGACTGCTGATTGCTAACCGTCTACGGTCCCCATGAACGAGACGCCTGACGACGAACGACTGATCGAGTTGCTGGACCGCTATCTCGCAGGGATCCAGGCGGGAAAGCGGCCGGACCGGGAGAAGCTCTTGGACGAGCATCCGGAGCTGCGATCCGCGTTGGAGTGCCTGGAGACGCTGGAGCAGATGGCGCCGGCATCGGGCAGCGAGGGGAGCCTGGACGCTCTCCCGCATGAGTTTCCGTCCAGCGTGACCATCCTTCCTTGCGACTTTGGAGCGTATGAGTTGCTGGAAGAGATTGGCCGGGGTGGGATGGGCGTGGTCTACAAGGCACGCCAAAAAAGCCTCGACCGGCTGGTGGCGATCAAGATGATCCTCGCCAGCCACCTGGCCTCCGCGGAGCACGTGCGCCGCTTCCAAGTCGAAGCCCGGGCCGCGGCTCGCCTGCGGCATCCGAACATCGTCCACATCCACGAGGTCGGGCAGGCCCATGGGCAACACTACTTTGCCATGGAGTACATCGAGGGGCGGAGTCTGGCCGAGCGGCTCGCCCAGGGGCCGCTGGAGCGATCGGCCGCCGTGCGCCTGGTGGCCCAGGTCGCTCGGGCGGTTGGGCACCTGCATCGGGAGGGAGTCGTCCATCGGGACCTGAAGCCGTCGAACATCCTGTTGGACGCCGAGGAACAACCGTATGTGACCGACTTCGGTCTGGCCAAGGTCTTTGCCGTCGCGGGGGACCCGACGGCCACGGGCGTGGTCGCCGGCACTCCCAGTTACATGGCGCCGGAACAGGCGGCCGGACGCAACGCGGAGGTCGGCCCAGCCAGCGACATCTACAGTCTCGGGGCGATCCTCTACGAGTTGCTCACCGGCCAGCCGGTCTTTCGCGAAGAAACGCCGTTGGACACGCTCTTGCAGGTCCTGGCTTGCGAACCGGTCGCGCCACGGCGTGTAAACCCGAAGATCCCCCGTCCGTTGGAACTGATCGTCCTCAAGGCCCTGGCCCGCTCGCCGGGCGAACGTTACACCACCGCCGAGGCCTTGGCCGATGACCTGGAACGGTTCTTAAGGGGCGAGACGCTCGAAGCCCGGCCGCCGCACGTGTGGCAGCGACTCGCGACCTGGGCGCGTCGCGAGCCGGCCCTCGCCTCCCGTCTGGGTGCCCTGGGCATCTTCTATCTGGTCGAATTGTTCAACCGCGCCGTGGGGATCGTCGACGTCGGCTTCCATTTCCAAATCTCGGTCATTGTCGGGATCTGGATCCTGACGGCGGTCGGGTTCCAGCAAGCCCTGCGATTTCAGCGGTGGGCGCTTCCCGCCCGATTCGTCTGGGGCACGCTGGACGCGGCGCTGCTCCTGACCATTCTCCTGAAGGTGGGCTCCGGTGCCGTCAGCCCGCTAATCGTCGGATTCCCCCTCTTAATTGTTGCCTCAGGGCTTTGGTTCCGCGTCCGGTTTGTCTGGTACATGACCGCCCTCTCGTTGGTTTCCTACGGGATCCTGGTTCTCGACCTCTATTTCCGACGGCCTGATCTTCTGCATAACTTCCCGGTCGGCTACGACTGGCACCTTATCTTTGTCGTCTTTCTGGTGATCCTCGCCGGGATCGTCGCCTATCTCGTCCAGCGTGTCCGCGTCTTGAGCAGCTACTATGGCGAGAAGCCGTAGTTTAGCGAAGCTGCGGAGCCTGCAAGACTATCCGGCGTCCCTGCGCGCTCGATGACCAATGGCTGCTGGCTGATAGCTTCCGGTCCCAAATCCTCGAATCCCCGCAGCCACCCACCTCCCCATTCCCCCCACTCTTCCTCCTCAAAAGGCTCCGACCAATCTACAAAGTCCGTTAAACCCACAACTTCCTTTCGTCCGATACCCCAGGATGAGATC
>JBDKTH010000830.1:0-3434 GCA_039680305.1 Thermoguttaceae bacterium
AGCGGGCTGTTCGGGTCGACGCTTGCGCCTTGCGCCGGCTCATCGTAAGAGGCCGGCTGCGCGGCCCGCTCGATCGGCTTGGGCGCGGTCACCTTATTGGCCGACGGCCGGTAGGGACGCCAGGTGAGCTTGTTGCCCGAGGCGCCGGTCGAGTAAGAGGCTTGGACCACGGCCGAACCATCGGCCGCCGGATCGTCAACATAATCGGCCGTCTTGACGGCCCCATCATCGTCCGCGGCCATAGCCGCGACGCCTGACAGGCCGAACGTCAGGACCACCACGGCGCAGGCCGCGCTCAGGCAGACCCACGGCGTGCTAGCCTTGGTCGTCGAAGGAGTACTCCGTCGTGTAATTGGGGGCTTCTTGCGTAATCGCGATGTCATGTGGATGACTCTCCCGCACACTGGCTGCCGAGACCTGAATGAATCGCGCCTTGGTGCGCAATTCCTCAATGGTCCGAGTTCCGCAGTAACCCATACCTGCTCGCAGCCCCCCTACAAGCTGATACACGAATGGGCCCAAATGACCTTTGTAGGCCACGCGGCCTTCGACACCCTCGGGGACCAATTTGCCAGGTCGATTGCTGCTCTGCCGGTAACGTTCGCTGGAGCCCTGCACCATGGCCCCCAAGGATCCCATCCCGCGATAGACCTTGTAGGTCCGTCCTTGGTAGAGGATGGTTGCCCCCGGACTCTCTTCCAGCCCGGCAAACAGTCCTCCGATCATGACCACGTGCGCCCCGGCGGCAATGGCTTTGGTAATGTCGCCGGAGTACCGGATGCCGCCATCGGCGATGACGGGCGTTCCGGCGTCCTTGGCTGCCTGCGCGGCCCGGTAGATGGCGGTGATTTGCGGCACCCCCACCCCCGAGACGACCCGCGTCGTGCAGATCGATCCGGGACCGATGCCGACCTTAACGGCATCGACTCCGGCCTCGATCAACGCCCGAGCACCTTCGGCGGTCGCCACGTTCCCAGCAATTACATCAATCTCCCAGCTCTTCTTGATTCTCCGAACGGTCTCGATCACATTGGCCGAGTGACCATGGGCACTGTCCACCACCAGGACATCGACGTCTTGGCGGATCAGCCGCTCGGCCCGTTCATAGTCATGAACGCCGATGGCTGCCCCAACTCTCAGCCTCCCTTGCCCATCTTTACAGGCACTGGGGAAGCGTCGCATCATATCGATGTCTTTGATGGTGATCAGGCCGGTCAGTGTAAAATCTTCGTCAACCAGCAAAAGCTTCTCCACCTTTTTTTCCATTAAAATCTTCTCAGCTTCCTCAAGCGTTACGGTCCCCGTCGCCGTTACCAGATTCTCACGGGTCATAACGTCGGAAACGCAGAGGTTTTGATTCTCCAGGAACCGCAGATCGCGGCGGGTGATGATGCCTTCCAACCGCCCATCAGGGCGGGTAATCGGAACGCCCGAGACCTTTGACTGGTCCATCAGCTCCCGGGCTTGCTTGACCGTCGCATCCCCCTGCAGGGTGGCAGGGTTCGGGATGATCCCGTTGGCGCTCCGCTTGACCTTCTCCACCTCTTCGGTCTGGCGGTCGATCGAAAGATTCTTGTGGATGATCCCAATCCCCCCCTCCTGAGCAAGGGCGATCGCCATCGCACTCTCGGTGACCGTGTCCATCGGCGAGCTCAAGAACGGGATCCGCAGCCGGATCCGTCTGGTGAGCTGCGTGGTGACGTCGATATCCGCCGGCACGACCTCGCTAAAGGCGGGCTCCAACAAGACGTCGTCGAACGTAATCCCCTGATATTTGATCTTGTCCTGCATGCTTTGGTGCTCCTGCGAACTGGCCGGGTAAACCTGTCATTATGGGACTTTGGCGCAGAATTGCAATTACCCGGGGGAAAAACGTCGGGCGAGAAGTGAGGAGAGTGGACGAAGGACGAAGGAGAGATTATCGAGGGCTTGAATGCACAGCGCAATCCCCTTTTTGTCCTTCCTCGTTCGTCCTTAGTCCTTCGTCCTTCGTCCTTAGTAAAGCGATGTGCGGTGGGACTTGCGGAAGCGGCTGGGACGGCGGTGGTGGAAGAGGCCCCGCTCCCGTTCCGGGGTCAGGCTGTAGTCAACCAGTTCCAGCGACGCCTGACGCATCAGGCAGCCTTTCTGGTTGACTTCTTTGAGCGTGTGACAAATCACGCCGCCGGGTACGTCCATCGAGATCCGGGCAAAGGTGGTCGTCGTCCCGCCTTCGGCGTCCTTGTGAACGGTTTTGACATGGGCCGTGCTCAAGATTTCGCCCAGCACGCTATACGGCACTCCCATGGCGATCACTTCGTAGAGCGTTTCGCTTCGGTTCTTGCCCTGCGGGTCGGTTCTCACGGTTTCCCGCCGGAGGACATAGGGCTCCACCGTATCAGAGTAGAAGACCTTGGCGGTCGTCTTGCCCGTCACGTCGGTCCGCTCCCATTGCTGGATCTTGCAGTCGATCTTCTGATCCTGAATGGTGACCTGCCCGGAGCCCAGCTCACGCACGGTCGCGCCGGGGCCCGCCAACTCGTTGTCGAAGCCTTGCTTGACAATCTCAGGCGGAGCGTCAAACCGTTTGCCCCCGATCTCAATCCCCACTTGGACCTGCAGGGTCACGCCTTCGTCGCTGACCCCCTGCAACGAGGTCTTCGCCTCGGTGATACTGGTCATTTGCCCCGACGTCTCGAACGTCTCGGTGACCGTGCGGACGAGTTTCCACGCGCCCGCCTGGTAGGTTCCCCAGGGATGATGCTTGCGCATCATCGCCGCCTGCTCCGCTCCGGCGCACGGCGAGCCTATGCCCACCAACAACAAAAGCGCCAAAGCATAGGGGACCAAGACTCGCACGCGTACAGCTCCTTTTCCGTCGTTCGGTACAGACGCGAACCGCGTCGTTACGACAATGTACCTTACCTGTACGATGGACGGCAGGTGCAAGATCGGGCCGTTCCGACAATGCCGAGCATGCCGGATGCCCCCTGCCAGTATAATCGGAAGAATCGTTAACAACAGAGGGGCGGGGCGGAAATACCCACCGAAAATAACCCATTTAGATTAACCAGCCCCACCCGATGTTGAGATATGCTAGCGACAGAGACTGCGACAAAGAAAGCCAGCGCAAGCCGCCACTGGCACCCTACGCGTCACACCGCCTTCGGTCCTTCGTCCTTCGTTTTTCCTCCTTCCCCAATTCCGCCGCGCCAAATCGTGTTGAAATTGGGCCAGCCGTTCTGCTAGGCTGATTCCTGGCCGCCTCAGAAGGCGAGCCGCTTAGATCTTTGACAATTGACGCTGTTGAGAAATTGCCCTCGCGCTCGGTGTACGGCCGTCAGGCCCGACCCAAGCGCCGCTTGGCGGCTGCGCGCATGGCTCGTGCTCCTTGCGGAGCACGGGCCAGGGACTTCCGGAACACGGAAACCATGCGAGGGGACGTAAGCCTGGGT
>JBDKTH010001021.1:0-2012 GCA_039680305.1 Thermoguttaceae bacterium
TGAATCCGAGATGCTCATTTGCCAGGGAGACCAGTTCAGCAAGGCGGGAAACCAAGCGAGCCCCACCAGCCGGTTCCGGTGGGGCTCGCTCGGTTGACGATCGTTCCGGCCGCGTCGCTTCGGCGAAGGGTCGCTGTACATACGGCCGTGTGGCACTGGTCCGCTCGACCCACCCTACGATTACGACTTTGGCACAGACGATCCAAGTGGCACGACAATCTGGCCGCAACGTGCTCGCAAACTGGAGGAATACATGGACGATATGGATCACTTATCGCACGACGACGCGATGATGATGATTGCGTTTGGAACCATGAATCCCGCAATTGCCACACTTCCCCATTGGGTTTATCGGTTATCTCGCGTTGCAGTGCCAACTGTTTTAGACGTGGCTGGGGGAAAAGGAGGGATTTGGGGCGAAGTCCCTCTCTATGCAGAGGATGGCACGGATTACATACCACCCTGGGAACCGGCGCCCAATGATTTTGTGTTGTGGGAGGTTCCCGCGAATCAGGCAAGGGTCCTTGCTGGAGGTATCGAAACGCCGTTCAACATTATTATCGATTCCAGAACGCCGCCGGAGTTTGTAGGGTGGGTCGAGCGGACCATGGAAAATACGCCTGAATCCGAGATGCTCATTTGCCAGGGAGACCAGTTCAGCAAGGCGGGAAACCAAGCGAGCCCCACCAGCCGGTTCCGGTGGGGCTCGCTCGGTTGACGATCGTTCCGGCCGCGTCGTTTCGGCGAAGGGGCGCTGTACATACAGCCGTGTGGCACTGGTCCGCTGGACCCACCCTACGTTTTGCGTACTCCTTCGCGAAAGACGTGCGATGAACGGGAAAGTCCGGGTTACGCTACGACAGCTCTTTCTGGCAACGACGCTCGTCGCGGTGGCTCTTGGCATCGGCAAGTGGTGCTACGTCAAGTACGAGGATCGCATCCGTCGCGTGAACGACGATTTTGAGCTTCAACGCTACCGTGGGAAGCGGGTATCGTTTTGTGGCCGATACCAGCACGTTGGCAACGACTCGCCGTTCCAAGTGGTCTGGTTCGCAGAGACACCCGTTGCGATTGCCGACACGAGCCTCGGTGCCGAGGACTGGCCTCCCCCCCAAATCCTGGACGGGGCGACGATTGCGGTGACAGGAAGGTTGACAGCGGATGTGCCGCGCGGTACCACAGGTCGGTTGCCTGTCGTGCGCCGCGATTGGCACAGTGGTTTTTTGATCTACGAAGGCAGAAGCGTCGAACAGGTCAGTCTCGTTGTCTACGCCGTCACCCCAGAGGAAGTGCGGCTGGTCTCGAAGGAAGAAAGTCTGTAGGGTTGGTCGCGCGGCATCAAGGGAGAACGCGTGGCACGGCGAGGAAATGCGGGAGGGTTGAAACGGCAGAATCACCGGAAGGTGAGCGAGCCCCACGGGAATCGCTTGGTGAAGCTCGCTCGATGGACGAGCATTCTGGCCCGGTCACTTCGGCAATGGGTCGTTGGGCCTCCCGGCCGTCTGATACTGGCACGCTCGCCGCCCGACGGCCCCGTCTGCCACCGTGGCTCGATTCCTGGTCCGAGGGCCGTTCACGGTCCTTTCCGCCGCAGGCGGTCTTAGGCCCGGGCATTCATGCCGGGTTGGCGGATCACGCATGCATGGGGTCTTCATCCCAGCCCGTAAGGCCCGTTTACGGGCGTTCTCGCTGCGGCCGGCTTGAGCCTAGGCGTCGTCCTGCGTGATCCGTTCCAACCGTTGACGGCTCAAGCCACCAGCAGCGAGAAGCCCCGTGAACGGGGCTGAGCTCGTGGGCGGAGGGAAAAACACGATTCGCCTCCAGCCAACCCGGCGTGAACGCCCGGGCCGAAGACCGCCTGCGGCGGACAAGGACCGTGAACGGCCCTCGAATACCGAGTCTTCGACCCCGGCGTCCCAAGCCGTCAGTCATCAGCCGTCAGCCGTCAGCCGTCAGCCATCAGCTTTCCGCTTTCCGCTTTCCGCTTTCCGCTACCCGACCGGCAATCGATC
>JBDKTH010000683.1:0-3463 GCA_039680305.1 Thermoguttaceae bacterium
TACCGATCCTGCTCGTCAAAGGCCATCAGGACTCTCATCTACTTCCCGGCCTTGATGTCGATCACGTACACCTGACGCGAGCCCTCGTGGACCGAGTTGAACGCCAGCATCCGGCCATCGGGCCGCCAACGCGGATGGAGGTCGCAGCGGGAGTAGGTTTCGCGATAAATCTCCGGCACGAAATAGGTGCCCAGCGGCAAGATGGCCTGGTCCGACATGCGCACGACCATCAGCTTGCGCTCGCTCATCCGGTCGGGATACGTGTCGGTCGCCATCCATTTGCCGTCGTCGGAAAAGACGCCGTGCCCGTCGAAATCCAACAGCCCGCGACCGACGCGCGTATAGTCGGACTTGCCGGCCGTGAACAGAACGTGGCTGTACACCGTGTCGTTATACTTGGCGGTGACCAAGAGCCGCTCGCCGTCCAACCAGTTGAAGTGCGAGCCGCCCCAGCCGTCCGGGAAGCAACGCTGCACGTTGCTGCCGTCGCGGTTGCAGGTGAAGGCGGTGGTCTCCCACTTGCGCACCACCTTCTGACCGGTCAGATTCTCCACGCTCCGCGCGAGCCAGAAGATTTTGGAGCCATCGCGGCTGAACACGGTGTGGCAGAAGTAGGCCAGCGCCTTGGGATCCTTGACCTGCGGCATGCGGTCTTGCACGGAGGCGATCGGCACGATCAGCTTGGCCTCGCCGCTTTCGAGATTCACCAGCCATAGCCCGTCGTCCTTAGGCCAGGTCACACTGGTGCGAGCGTCTTGGCCATTGCCGCCGTAGCCGTAATCGGGCCGCGTCAGACGCAGCCGGGCATAGTTGATGCTTACGGCCCACTTGCCGTCCGCCGAGACGGCGCTGACCGGATAGGGCACGACCCGCCGGGTCTTGGTGGTCATGTCGAAGATCACGGACACAAACTTGCCATCGACCATGTCGATGAAGATGAACTGCGTCTGCGGCGCCGTGCCGAGCCAGTGCGCCATGGTCGCTTCCTGGAAGTTCCAGCAGCGTGTGTCGGTCAGCGGGATGAAGCGGTTGTTGTCATGCGCGTCGACCACCCCGAGCACCGCCACGTCCGCCTCGGTCGGCAGACGTCCCTTCACATCCGTCTCCAGCACCGTGGCATAGCGTCCGTCGGCGCTCCAGGCGTTGATCGCGTAGTAGCTCGCAAAGAGGTGGTCCTTGGGACCGGACGTGATCGCCCTGGGCTTCGAAAAGGCAGGGAATTCTTCCGCCGCCGCGACCCCGGCCGCCAGCGCGACGACCAACACGAGTAGACTCCTCACGGCGTATCCTCCGATATTCTTCATCTGCATGCTTCACCGTCCTTCTCAAGAGGTCAACCAGGCGCACAGCCTGAAATCGTCAGGTGCGATCACTCCCGTTCAGCCTCCAGGATAACTCCTTTCGGGCTGTCGGCAAGCCCCCGCGTTTACGATTCAGGCATTCGTGCTTCGTCACTGCTTCGTCATTTGGCTTTTCGACATTTTCCTCACTGAACCTGGGGCACGGCGACCACGCGGCCCTGCTGCTGAGCCGCCTGCTCGGCTTCGCCGTAGGTGCCGTAGAACGGGGCGTTGGCGTCCAGCCAGAGAAACAGACGCCGGCGCTCCTCGTCCGTCAGGCCGACGTGCTCGGCATGGACCGAGTCGCTCAGGACGCGACTCAGCGGGCTCATGTCCGCGCCGAGTCTTCCCGGCGGGGTCGTGATCTGAGCAATACTCGCTCCTCCCCATTCATACCAGCGGACGAACGGACGCAGGTTTTCGTACGATCGGCTAAAATGGCCCACCGGTTCGCCGGTAAGCACGAGCGGGCTCTTGTCCGGCCCTTGGCGGCCGTCGTGGCAGCGCACACACGTTCGATCCAACACGGGCTGGACCAGGCGGGGATAGCTCAGGGGCCGCGAGCCCTCCGGGCCCGGGGTGAGCGTCGAGGACGCACGCTGGAGGGCCAGCAACCGCCGGCCCGGTGGAGCGGTCCCTGCCGGTTCATGGCAACCGACGCACGTGTGCTGTTCGCCCGGCTGAAGATACGTCGCACTCCGCATGCTCGCTACCGCCCGGCCCGAGCTGTCGACCGCCTGAAAATAGACCGGCTTTCGCGCGGGCACGCGGAATCGGGCCGATCCGTCGGCCTCCACGGGGACCGTGCCCAACAAAAGTCGCGCCGGTTCGGCATTGGCATATCCGATCCGCGGCTGGTTCGACACATGCGTACTCGTCTTCGGCAGGATCTGATAGACTCGCAACTCGCGAACCGCCCGGCTGGCCGGCAGCGATCGCAGGCTGCAGTTCACGTCGGCCAGGACCAGTTCGCCCTCGTCGCCCAGGCCCGGATCGAGCGTGCTGGGAATGACCGGCGGCGTGGGACGAGGCGTCAGCGGCATCGGGTACATGCAGGAGATCCCCGGTTTCCGATAGAGCAGCTCCAGGTTGCCGAAGCGGTCCATGTAGTAGAGCCCCGTCGACGTGTCGCGTTTTTCTCCGGGCCCCATGCCGGGCAATGGATCGAAGCTGAACGACACGAAAAAGTCGTCTTCCGACAACGGCCAGGGGCTGTGGAAGTAGCTCTTGGGCCAGCCGGCCGCCTCGGGGAAACAGACCTCCGGCGTAAGAACCTCGATCGACTCCAGCCGGTCTTCGCCCGTCGCGGGATCCAGGGCGACCTTCGTCGGATCGACCATCACAAGCGATCCGCCCACGGCCGCGTGATGGGCGCCGGCCACAAACAGGATTCGCTGCGACCCGGGAATCGCGCGAGGCTGGTAACAAGCGTTGATTCGTTCCGTGTAGTTGCCAAACAGGATTCGCGGGTTGGTGCCGTCGGGGTTGCTCGTCCAGAGGCCATGAAAATTCGCGGCCGAGCGGTCCACGTAGTCCCAACGCGAGTAGACGATCCGGCCGTCGTTCATGACAAACGGATGCCACTCGTTCGTCTCGTGAAAGGAAAGCGTCCGGACGTTCTGGCCCGTCGAGTCCATCCGATGCAGGGTATACGCGGGCAGCGGTTCCCACGGATTGTGACAACGGCCAAAGCCGCCGCGCCGGGTCGACATGAAGGCGATCCCGCCGTCGGGCAGCGGGCAAGGATCGAAGTCGTCGTGCGGCCCTTCGGTGAGCTGACGCAGCTGGCCGCTTTCCATCGCCAGGGCGAACAGGTGGAAACCACGACGCTCCGCCGAATAGAAATCCGGCTTCTGCGGGGCACGTTCGGCAAAGCCGAAGTAAAGCGTCTTGGCATCGTAGGCCATCGCCAACGTCGTGTAGTTGCCCCGCGGCAGACGCCCGGCGATCAGATCCCGCTTCTTGGCCGACCGTCCCGGCTCCTCCAACAGATAGACGCCGCCCCCGGCAATATCGGCGTAATCATAAAAGTATCCCAGGTACTCATGAAGCATCTGCGTGGTGAACCGCCGCCGCTCGAGAAACACGAGCGGTTGGGATGTCACCCGCGGGTTCTTGAGCAC
>JBDKTH010000188.1:0-16168 GCA_039680305.1 Thermoguttaceae bacterium
AAACGTAGGTTGAGACGTAACGCCATGCCCCTGACATCCAAAGGAATTCGAAAGGCCGCCATCCTGATCGCGAGCCTGGACCAGACGTCGGCCGACCGCCTCCTGGATCAGATGGACGTGCGGCAAGCGCAGCAGGTCCGACAGGCGGTGTTTGAACTGGGGGACGTCGATCCGGCTGAACAAAAGCAGATCATTGACGAGTTCTTCCGCCTCGGTCCCTTGATCCCGCCGCAACAACACCCGGGAATCGAACTGGACGCCGGCTTGGCCCAGAAAATCGCCGCGGGCGCTGCCTATGCGGCGGCCGAGGGGCGGCCGTCGGCCGCTGACGAGAACCGGCCGTTCCGAGCCTTGCAGCAGGCCGAAGACGACAAGCTGGCGAAGATCCTCGTGACCGAGCGGCCCCAGACCATTGCCCTGGTGCTGGCCCATCTGGCCCCCGAGCAGGCGAGCGGGGTATTGGCTCGCTTTCCGGCCGCATTGCAGGTCGAAGTCCTTCGCCGCCTGGCAACTCTGGAAGAGGCCCAGCCGGAGATCCTTCAGGAGGTTGAGCAGGCGCTGACCTCGCGGCTCTCCGAACAGGTGCAGATGCAGCGGCGGCGCGTGGCGGGAGTCTCGGCCGTCGCCGCCATTCTGGAGGCCTCCGGCCAACAGGCGGGGATGCAACTGCTCGACAATCTGACGATCCACGATCGCTCGCTGGCCGAGAAGCTCGGTCCGGAACGGATCGAGTTTGCCCAACTGGTATCGTTCGACGACCGCAGCTTGGAGGCGATCCTTGGGGCTGCCGAACCGGATGTGGTCGAACTGGCGCTGGTCGGGGCTCCCCCGGCACTGATCGACCGGATCCTGCGGTTCTTGCCCGAGGCCGAGGCGCAGCAGGTTCGCCGGCAGTTGGACCACCCCGGACCGACGCGACTGAGCGACGTCGAAGAGGCCCGGCAGCGGTTGGCCGAATTGGCCCGGCGCCTGACCTTCGCCCGGCGACTCAACCAGGGGCACCGCACGAGGGCCGCGGCACAGGGTCTGCAACGAGCAAAAGTGGCCGCCTAGCGAGAGATGACGCATGTCTGGAATCATCAAAGCCACCGACAATAACCTGGGCGTCCAGTGCGTGACGTTCAACCTTGACGACATGGCCGTCAGGGCGGAGCAATACGTTCAACAGTGTTTGACGCAGCTCCGCAGCGAGGCGACCAAGACCGTCACCAAAGCCAAGCAGGAATCCGAGGCGATCCGCAAACAGGCCGAAGCCGAGGGACGCAAAGCCGGTCAGGCGGCGGGCGAGGCCGCCATCGAGCAGATCGTGGAAAAGCAACTGAGCAAGCAGTTGGCCACCCTGCTTCCGGCCCTGCGCCAGGTCGTCGAGGATATCCGCCATGCCAAGCAGGCCTGGCTGACGCACTGGGAGAAGAACGCCGTTCATCTGGCCGCGGCCATCGCCGCCCGGGTGATCCGTCGCGAATTGGCCGCCCAACCGGAGATTCCCCTCGCCTTGGTCCGTGAAGCCCTGGAATTGGCCGCCGGCAACTCGCAAGTCCGGGTCCACATGAACCCCGCCGACCATGCGGCCCTCGGCTCCCAGGTGCAGAGCTTGATCAAGGAAATCACGCCGTTGGCTCCCGCCGAACTACTCGCCGATCCCCAGATCACCCCCGGCGGATGCCGCGTCGACACCCAGTTCGGCTCGATCGACCAACAGCTCGAAACCCAGCTCGCCCGCATCGAGGAGGAACTGACCTAAGAAGAAATGCAGAATGCAGAATGATGAATGCTGAATGGAGCCGCTTGCGGCTTAGCCCCTTTCCTCCTCTGAACCCGCGAACCCCATGAACCTTACCGAGCACCTCCAGGCCGTGATGCCGGCTGCGATCGTCGGCAGCGTCGCGCAGACCGTCGGCATGACCGTCGCGGTGACCGATTTTCCGGCCCCCGTGGGCGCGATGGCCGAGATCGAGTGCCAGGCCGGCGAACCACTTCAGGCCGAGGTCGTGGGATTTCGCGATGACAAGACGATCTTGTTTCCCTACCGCGAACTGACCGGTGTGCGGCGGGGGAATCGCGTCCGCTTGCGGCGGACCTCGCGGTGGCTGCGCGTGGGCAACAGTCTGTTGGGGCGGGTGCTCGACGCCCATGGTCGAGCGATCGACGGCAAACCGCAGCCCGAGCTTCCCGACCGGGTCAATTTCATGCGCGAGCCGCCCCATCCCTGCCAACGCCCGCGAATCGACGCGCCGCTGTCCACCGGCGTACGCTGCATCGACGGCCTGTTGACCTGTGGGAAGGGGCAGCGGATTGGCATCTTTGCCGGCTCCGGGGTGGGCAAGAGCGTCACGCTCGGGATGATGGCCCGCTACACGGCCGCCGATGTGATCGTGATCGGGCTGATCGGCGAACGGGGTCGCGAGGTGAACGATTTCATCGAGCGCGATCTAGGCCCGGAAGGTTTGGCCAAGAGCGTGGTGGTCGTGGCCACCAGCAATGAGCCGGCGCTGGTCCGCGTGCATGCGCCGAGCACGGCCACGGCGATCGCCGAGTACTTCCGCGACCAGGGGAAGGATGTCCTCCTGATGATGGACTCGCTGACCCGGTTCGCCATGGCTCAGCGCGAGATCGGCCTAGCCGCCGGCGAGCCGCCCACGACGCGCGGCTATCCGCCGTCGATGTTCGCGATGCTGCCGAAACTGGTGGAGCGTGCAGGCCGCAGCCCCCGGGGAAGCATCACCGCGTTTTATACCGTGCTCGTCGAAGGCGAAGACTCCAACGAGCCGGTCGCCGACACGGTGCGCGGACTCCTGGACGGGCACATCTGGCTTTCTCGCAAACTGGGTTCCAAGGGGCATTATCCGGCGATCGACGTGTTGGAAAGCCTCAGCCGGTTGATGTCCGAGATCACCAGCGAGGAGCATCGCCAGGCCGCCTTTCTGGTCCGTAGCCTGTTGTCCGCGTATCGGGAGAATGAAGATCTGATTTCGATCGGGGCCTATCGCCGCGGGAGCAATCCCACGGTCGACGTGGCGATCGAGATGCAAGAGCAACTCAACGGCTTCTTGCGGCAGCGCGTGCAGGATCGGTCGACCCTGGAAGACGCCCGCAACGCCCTGCTCCAGTTGCTGCAGCGGGCGGCGCAACGCCTGGCCGCCGCCAAGCCCGCCGCGAACGCCGGCTGAGGAGGCCGAGGGAGTACAAGGAACGCATGGCAAAGTTCAAATTCCGACTGGCCACTCTGTTACGCCTCCGCGAGCGGGCTCGCGACGATCGGCGTGCGCAGTTGGCCCAGGCCTACCAGGCTGAGTCGCTGTTGCGCGAGGAGCAGCAGCGTCTGGCCCGGGAGGTGGCCGAGTTGAGCGAGGGGAGCCGCGCCGCGCGTGCGCCGGGGACGTTGAACGTCGATCGTCTGCTGGAAACCCGGCGGTTTGAACTGGTCCTCAAGGCCCAACTGCAGGACCTGGAAAAGAAGCAGAAGATTCTGGAGGAGGAGATCGGCCGGCGGCGTGAGGCCCTGGTCGAGGCCAACCGCCAGGTTCGCGTGGTGGAACTATTGCGCGATCGGCAGCTCGCCCGGCAACGTCAGGAGGAGGAACGCCAGGAGGTCAAGCTCCTCGACGAAGTGGCCGGCCGCCGCGGCTGGCAGGAGGGAGACGCATGATGGGTCGCCTTGTCGGTGCCTTGGGAACCTTGATCGTCTACTTCTGCTCCGCCACGCTCATCGCGCAGCTGGTGACGATCGCCTATCTCTGGTCGACATGGAAGATGGACCAGGACAAGGTGGTCCGGATCCTGGCCATCGCTCGCGGACTGGAGCCGGCCGTCCCCGAGCCCAAGGAGGAGGAGAAGAAGGAGCCGGTGGTCAGCGAGCAAGCCTCCTACGAAGAACTCCTGGAACGCCGCGCGGTCAAGCTTCGCGACCTGGAACTGCGCGAACAGGCCTTGGCCAGCGCCTTGGATGAGATGAAATTCCAGCAGCAGCAACTCGCCGATAGCCGACAAAAGGAACAGCAGCGCATCGATCGGTTCACGACGGAACTGAAAACGCTGAAATCGGGGGCCGAAGCGACCGGCCGGGAACTCGTTCGGCGGACCCTGGAAACGGTCAAGCCCAAGCAGGCCAAGGAGCAACTGTTCCAGATGCTCCAGAACAACGAAACCGACGAAGTCGTGATGCTGCTGGCCGACATGCCGGAGAACCGCCGGGCGAAGATCCTCGCCGAGTTCAAGACGCCGGAGGAAAACAAGAAGCTGGCCGAAGTCCTCCGCCGGCTCCGTGAAGGACAGCCGGAAGCCACCTTGGTGGACAAAACCCAACAGACGCCGGTCCCAGCGAAACCGGCCGGATCGTAGGAACCCAGAGCGATGATGCGACTCAACCTGGATAACCTCAGCACGCTTTCGCCGCTCGACATGTTCTCGGCCGTCAGCACTCCGGCGAATGCCGGGACGACCGGGGCGGACTCGTTCGTCGACCATCTGGACCGCGCCTGGCAGACCGCCGCGAGCCGCGACGACGATTCGTCGGCGAGCGATCGGCGATCCGATTCGACCGCAGACTCCCGACGGTCGTCCGAGGACCGGACCTCCCCGTCGGACGACGCCGAGAAGCCGGCCCGATCGGAATCGCGAAACGAACCTTCCCGGCGGGCCGAGGAGCGGGGGCAAGAGCATCAGGCCAGCGAGGCCGCCGAGGCACGAGCTGCGGAGGAGCAAACCGCGAAGGAACGCGACGAAGAAGCCGCGGATGAGAAATCGGCCGACGAAGAGGCCGCCGCGGCGGAATTGGCGGCCGCCAGCTCCACCGTGCAGGATACCGCGACGCAAGCCGACAGCGAGACGGCGGCCGAGGCAGCGGAAGCGACCGGGGAGATTGCCGCGGCCGGAAGCAAGACAACGACGACGCTTGGAAACGAGGGCCTGCCGGGGATCCACCCGGCCACGCAGCAAGCGACGGCTCCGGCCGAGGGCGAACTGCCGACCACCAACCAGTCGGCAGGCTCGGCCGATGAAGAGAACACGAAGGGCGACGCTGCCGTCGCTCTGCCGGACGTCACGGGGACGATCGATCCGACCGCGTCGGGCGAGACCGTCGCGGAGTCGGGGACCGAACCGGAAAGACAGGCCACGACCGACGAGCAAACCATGGTGCCACCGACGGCCGGCCAGGCGGCCACTGCCGGGGGCGGCGCGGATCAGGGGGCTTCCGACGGATCGGGGACCCCGAGCGACCAGAACGCTGACGCCTTGGCCGCCGCCTCCGAATTGCGGACCGATGCGCGACGCCAGGTCGACCGGCAGAAAGACGCTGCCAGCCGCTCCGACGATCAGGCATCAGAGGCGTCGCCGAATGCGGGAGACGCCGTCGGTCAAGCCGTTCCGGTTGCCGATGCGCAACAGGGATCCATCGAGCCGCTGGTGGCCACGACCGAGGTGCGGGCCGACACCGCCGATTCGACGACCTCCAGCGCGTCGACCGACGGGGACGGCGAGCAGAAGATCGACTCCCTGCAGCGGACGTCGACGGGCGACACCCAGCGTTCGACCGCGGCATCCCATAGCGAGAAGGCCTCGGGAGTCGATCAAGCGGATCGCGTGCGGTTCGTGCAGCGTGTGGCGCGGGCGGTCGAGTCGATGGGCAACCGCGATGGAACGATCCGGATGGCTCTCTCGCCGCCCGAACTCGGCTCGCTGAAACTCCAACTGACCGTGCGTGACGGGACGATGGAAGCCCGCGTGGAGGTGGAGACCGAAGGGGCCCGCAGCCTCTTGATGGACAACTTACCCGCTCTGCGCGAACGACTGGCGGAACACAACATCAAAGTGGAACGGTTCGATGTGGGTTTCTCGAACCAGTCCTCGGGGGGCTCCTCGCAAGGGACCGGCCAGCAGTCGCAATCGCACGAGCAATCGCGGGGCGGCTACGGCCTGGCCAATCGGGATGGCAAATCGGCCGACGCGGTGGAATCCCGTCCTCGCGCTCGACGTAGCGAAGCCGGACGGCTTGATGTACTGATCTGATCGCCGCGCCTCGGATGACCGGGGACCACGGCAAGTGAACATATCGAAGGAGTGGTAGCAATGGCAGCCAGCAGTGTCTCAAACTCGGGGACGACGCAGGGGACGCAAGGAACCCAGGCCGCGAAAAACCGCTATGAAGACCTGGGGATGGAGGAGTTCCTGCAAATGATGATCGTGGAACTGCAGCACCAGGATCCCATGAATCCGATGAGCAATCAGGAGATGATGGCCCAGATCGGCCAGATCCGCGAGATCGAGTCGAACACCCGATTGACCGAAACTCTGGATTCCCTGCAACTGGGGCAGTCCATGGCCACGGCCTCCAATATGATCGGCAAGACGATCACCGGGCTGCCGGATGGCGAGTCGAATTATGTCACGGGGGTGGTCGACAGTGCAACGGTCATCGACGGCAAGGTCAAACTGCTGATCAATGGCGAGAAGGTCGTCAGTCTGGACAACGTGGGCGTGATCCTGGGCGAAGAAAGCTCCACGGAAACGGACGCGACGGAAGAGACGGGGACGTAACCGGCCCCGATGAGTTACGGATCTACGAATCACTCGTACACGAACGATTTCGGATAAGGGAGAGGAACGGCTATGGGTCTGGCATCCGCATTGAGCACCGCGATGACCGGTCTGACGGCGGCGGAAACGACGATCGACGTGGTGGGCAACAACCTGGCCAACTCCAACACCGTGGGGTTTAAGGCGTCCACCGCGGCGTTTGCCACGCAATTCCTCCAGACCCTGAGCCTCGGCTCTCAGCCCACCGACACCACCGGTGGCGCCAACCCCCGGCAGATCGGCTTGGGGACGATGGTCGCCGACATCACGCCGAACTTCAACCAGGGGACCGTGGAAATCAGTTCCAATCCCCTGGACTTCGCCATCCAGGGAGAGGGATTCTTCATCGTCCAGGGCATCGGCGGCGAGCATCTGTATACCCGCAACGGTATCTTCAAGATGAACCAGAGCGACGAGTTGACGACGATCACTGGCAACCGGGTGCTCGGTTACGGGATCGACGACCAATTCCAGATCCAACGCACGGTGCTTGTGCCGTTGACGATTCCGCTCGGCTCGAAGGCCGTTGCCCAGCCGACTCAAAACGTCTACCTGGAAGGAACGCTGACCCCGACCGGCGACGTGTCGACCATCGCCGAACGGCTCCAGACCGACATCCTTGGCACGTCGGCGTGGACCCGGCCGGAGACGAAGGCCGATGGGGATCAAGCCTATCCGCCGAGCGCGACAGGCGTGGGCAACAACATCCTTGGCGGCGGGGTGATCCCGACGGGAAACTATAGCTATCGCTTCGTCTTTGCCGATGGGCCCTGGACGGCGGCACAACCGTTAACCGAAAGCACCGCCTCGGCGGTCTACGATGTGACCGTGGGGGCCGACAATAGCCAAGTCGAGTTGACGAATCTCCCCACGCCCAACGGGGTCAACGACTACGATTACGTCCGCGCCTATCGACTCGGAGCCGACGGAAACTATTACTATGTGGGCCAGGCCGACCGGACGGTTCCCGGGGCAGTGATCACCGATAATACCGACCCTGCGGCCCTCGAAGTTCCCGCACGGCAACTGAACACCGATGTGATCACCACGGAAGCCAACATCCAGTACCGCTATTACGTGACCTATGCCAATGCGACGGGCGGGCCTGGCGTTGGCGATGAGAGCCGCCCGAACCCCGTGTCGGAACCGGTCACGATCACCAATGGCCGAGTCCAACTCGATACCCTCCCCGTTCCCACCGACGGCAATCCCAATGGCTGGACCGTTCGGCGGATCTATCGCGCCCCGGCCACCGCGACGAACGATACCGACTTCTACTACGTCGGCGAAGTCCCCGACTTGGATGCCGACTCGACGTTCACCGACAGCGTGCCCGACGCCGAATTGGCCTCGCACGCGAAGATCAACATGGACGGTCCGCAGATCAATACCAGCACCCTGGTCGTGAACCTGCTCCGCCGCGACGGCACGGAATACGACCAAGTGTTCGAGGAGGGGACGCTCCAATTCACAGGCAAGAAGGGGGGACGCAACCTTTCGGAGAAGGATTTCCAGATCACCAGCACCACCACGGTTTCCGAACTCCTGGCGTTCATGGAAGAGGCGATGGGCATCCAGCGGGCCCCCGGTCCCGACCCGGCGCATCCGATCCCCAAGTCCCAGGAACCGCTCCCCAATGGGGCTGAGCCGGGGGGGACCGTGCTCAACGGCCGTATCATCCTCACGGGCAACAACGGCGGCGACAACGCCATCGACATCGGTCTTTCCGGATTGCTCCTGAAGACGACCACCGGCACGCGAAACGTCGACCTCCCCTTCGGCTCGATCCAGAAGGCCGTGGGCGAGTCGGCCGTCACCGACTTCCTCGCCTACGACTCGCTCGGCATCCCGCTCAGCGTCCGCCTGACGGCCGTGATGGAGAGCCGCGACAGCAATTCGACGACCTACCGTTGGTTCGCCGATTGCCCCGATAACGATCCACTCACCGGCTCCGGTATTTCCGTGGGCACCGGCCTGATCACGTTCGACGGTGAAGGCAACTTCATCTCGGCTACCGATTCGACCGTTTCCATCGACCGCACGCACGTCTCTTCCCAGTCGCCCCTGGAATTCGAGCTCGATTTTTCCAAGATCTCCGGCCTGGCGGCGAACAAGAGCCAGATCGCCGTCTCCCGGCAGGACGGCTCGGCCCCGGGCGTGTTGAACAGCTTCATCGTCGGCGAAGACGGCGTGATCCGCGGCGTGTTCAGCAACGGTGCTACCCGCAATTTGGGCCAATTGCAGTTGGCGCGGTTCTCCAACCCCGCGGGTCTGCAACAACGCGGCGAAAACCTCCTCGCCGAAGGGATCAACTCCGGTCTGCCGGTCCAGGCCGACCCGGGCCAACAGGGCGTGGGCAAGATTGTGGCCGGGGCCCAGGAATTGTCCAATACGGACATCGGCGGCAACCTCATCGACCTGATCACGGCCTCCACGATGTACCGTGGCAACACCCGCGTGATCACCACCGTCCAGGAGATGATCGATGAACTGCTGTCGTTGCGCCGCTAGGCAACGGGGGAGTAGAAAGTACAGGGCCCCATGATCAAGCTCACTCGCCTTGGCGGCGAGGCCTTCATCCTCAACGCCGACCTGATCGAGTATGTCGAGGAGCGTCCCGACACCTTCATCACCCTGACCACCGGCGCACGCCTCGTCGTCGCAGAGTCGATGGACGAGGTGCTGCGCCGTACTGTCGTGTATCAGCAGGCCAAACACATGGTGCCCCCGCCGGCCGCCTCGCGGCCAGCGGACCAGGCGCGGACCGAGTCCGGGGGGAATGAGTGAGTCATGGATATTGCCAGTGTCGCCGGCGCTATTTTGGGAATCACACTGCTACTCGCCGCCGTGGCGATGGCGCCGAACGCCCCATTTGGCGCGTTCATCGATTACCCCTCGGCCGTCATGGTCTTCGGCGGGGCTGCCGCCTCGGTGCTGATCTGCTTTCCCCTGCGCTCGGTCTTCAATTTCCTCCGCGTGATCAAGAAAGTCTTCTTCTTCCGGGAACCCGACTTCCACCAGATTGTCGAACAGATGGCGTCTCTGGCCGAAACGGCACGTCGCGACGGTCTGCTGGCGTTGGAGGCCCGAATCGACGAGATCTCGCATCCCTTGCTCGTGATGGGCATCCAACTGGCCGTCGATGGCACGCGCCCCGAGGTCATCGAGAGCATCCTCCGCACGGAGATGGAGGCCCTCTCCGTCCGGCACCGTGGGGGGAAGGCCGTGATGGATCAATTCGGCCGCTTCGCTCCGGCGTTCGGCATGATCGGCACGCTCGTCGGGCTGATCATGATGCTCACCAATATGGCCGACCCCAACTCGATCGGGCCGGGCATGGCCGTCGCGATGATCACGACGCTCTACGGCGCGGTGATCGCCAACCTCTTCTGTCTCCCCTTCTCCGAAAAGCTCGGCTACCAGAGCAAACGGGAGTTGTTGGCCATGGAAGTCATCGTCCGCGGGATCATGGCGATCCAGTCGGGCGAAAACCCCCGCGTCATCGAACAGCGGCTCCGCGCCTTCGTGCCGAAAAACGGGCCTCCCATGGCGATCAAGGAGGTCGCTTGAGCCATGTCGCTGATCGATGACGACGACGCTTCCCCGCCCGCCGACTGGATTGTCACCTACGGCGACATGATGTCGCTGCTACTGACTTTCTTCATCCTCCTGGTTTCAATGGGGGAGATCCAAAAGCGCAAGTACGAAGCGCTCGTCGAGTCGATTCGCCGCAGTTTCGGCTCCAGTGCGGGGGCGGCCTCCGGCGGCCCCGGGTCGCCCATGCTCAAAGGCATGGGGGCTAGTAACCGCCAAACGCCTGGGCAGCCCAAGTCCGACGGAGGGGTGAAAAAAGGCACGGACGCCGATGGCCCACGCGGTCCGCACCATCGGACCGTAATTATCCGGCCCGGACGTAACCCAACGCTCGGTGGCGTCATCTACTTCGATGAGACGAGCAGCGAGTTGTCGCCGCAAAATCGGGAGGTACTCCAGCGCACGGCCAATTTGTTCCGTGGCAAGCTGCAAAAGGTGGAGATCCGCGGACACACCTCGACCTATCCCTTGCCGCCCGATAGCCCCTACGCCAATCATTGGGACTTGGCCTACGCCCGGTGCATGCACTCGATGGAGTATCTCAGCCAACTGGGGGTCGATCCCAAACGAATTCGCATCGCTGTCGCTGCTAGCAACGAGCCCCTGCACACCAGCCCGGATCCCCTCTTGCGCAAAGAGAATTCCCGGGTGGAAATCTTCATGCTCGACGAATTTGTCGAGGGGGGCAATGAGCCGTCTGGGGGGAAGTGAACGGGCAGGGGACCGCGCCCACTAACTGCCCATCTACGTGAGACTTACAGCCGATCCCGCAACTCTCGCACGAGGGCCTGGGATCTGGGCTATATTAGTAAAAGAGGTAAGTACTCACGAACTCACACCAGGGAGTGGCCGCGCGGCAGTGATGCCGTCCGACGGCGCTAGAATCCATGCCTGACTCTAATTCGCCAGCCTCGCCAGAGTCGCTGTTTTCGCAAGACGCGGCCGCGAAAGGGACGCATTCCTCTTGGTTTGGCAAGCTGAAATTGCTACTATTCGCCGTCGGCGTCGTCCTGGTGGAGTGCGTCATTGCCTACTTGCTGATCCCCGCCGCGGCGGAAACGCCCGCGATGGCGGCCAAGCCGGCCAAGGCGGAGCACACCGCGGAGCGGGCCGAACATGCCGAGGCCGCCTCGACGGAAGACCTTGCGGGGGCACACGAGGTCGAAGCCGACCTGGGAAAATTCGGGGTAACCTCGTTTCAGCCGAGTACGAGCACGACTCTGCTGATCGACTTTCACCTCTACGGGACGATCGGGGGCGAGGAAAAAGCGGCCTTTGAAAAGGCGATGGAAGGCAACCAGCATCGCTTCCGCGACCAAGTGATCGTGATTGTGCGAAGCGCGGAACTGACCGATTTGACCGACGCCGGGTTGGGCTTGATCAAACGGAAGATTTTAGAGAAAAGTAACAAACTGCTCGGCAAACCTTACCTCCGCTCCGTCATTTTCAGCGATTTCTCGTTCGTCGAACAGTAACTGGCAGTAACGGGCGCCACGCCGCAGGAATGGATTCCTCATGGCCGATGACGAACTAATCAATCAGGACGAAATCGAGCGACTACTGGCCCAAAGTGGCGCAGGGAAGTCCGCTCCGGCCCCTGCTGAGGCCACGGACGGCGACAAGCTCCTGGGTCAGGACGAGATCGAAAAGCTGCTCAACGATGCGGGCAAGAGCCCCCCCCCGGCTCCCAAGCCCGCCCCGCCCAAGGAACGGCCGGCCAACACAATGGTCGGCGAGGGGGATATCACCTCCGGCGATATCGAGTATCTCCTCCATCAGGCCAGCCAGGCCCTGCACTCGATCGATTCGCCGGTCAGTGTGACGCCCTCTGGCGTGGCCCCGTTCCAGTTCCAGGAACTCGGCGGCACTCCGGCCAGCAGCGAAGTCGCCACGATCGATCTGATCAGCGACGTCGAACTCGACCTGCGGATCGAGCTGGGCCGAACCCACATGTATCTGGAAGATGTGCTCAAACTCCGCAAGGGGTCGGTCGTCCCGCTGGACAAGCTGGCCGGCGACCCGGTCGATATCTTCGTCAATGGACGTCTCGTCGCACGCGGGGAAGTCCTCGTGCTCAACGATAATTTCTGTGTTCGCGTCGCCGAACTGATCGCTGGGGCCACGGCCGACTAGGGCCCGTTCAGAAATAACTTGTACAATTGACCGACCAATGAAGTAACTGCCGTCAGGAGACGTGGGACGTCTGTCAGAAGCGCGGCGGCAGTTGCTTCATTGTCGAACCAGGGAAAGAGTTGCGAGGAATTGTCGAAACAACACGAGATGCCGACCGCCGGCCAGAAAGAGAGAATCCGCCGTTGGCCACAGATTGTCCAGCGGTGAGGGCTCGGCGGATTCTCTCTTTCTAGTCGGTCAATTGTACAAGTTATTTCTGAACGGGCCCTAAGTCGCCGAGGAGCCAAGCCATCGTCGTCGACGCGCCCACAGGCAAGAGAGTGCACGGATGCCTCGACTACCGGGAATGATCGCGATTAGCGTGGCCTTGCTCTTGCCGGGGAGCCTGGCCGCGCAGACCTTCGCGCCGGGACGCGAGGCTTATCCGCGCCCGGCGACCTCCCGATCCACGCTCGCCCCGGCCTGGACCGACTCGGCCACCGAGCAGACCTCCTATGCGCCGACGCCCGGGAATCGTGGGGAGATGCGGGCCGAGTACCAGACGCCCGTGTCGCTGAGCGAGAAACCGCGCGACGATCGCCAACTACTGCCCTCGCAAGCGCCGCCCTCGGCCGCTTCAAGCCAAGGGCGTGCGACCAGCCTGCCGCTGAGCCCAGCCAAGCGGGAACCGCCGCTGAAGTTCGCCCCTCCGGAGCGATCCTCCCCGCCTCCCGCCAGTGCGCCCGTCGGCGGCTTTCGCTCCCTGGTGACGATCGGTTGCAGCCTGGCGATCGTCTTGAGCGTGTTCGCCGTGTTTGCCTGGCTCATGCGGCGGACCTTGCCGGCCGCCGCGGCCCCGCTTCCTGGCGACGTGGTCCAAGTCCTGGGCCGAACCATCGTGGCCCATCGCCAGCAGTTGCAGTTGATTCGTTTTGGAAGCAAGCTGCTCTTGGTTTCGGTCACCCCTGGGGGGGCGGAAACGCTCGCTGAGATCACCGATCCGGACGAAGTGATCCATTTGACGGGCCTCTGTCAGCAGACGCGACCCGGCAGCACAACGGCCGCGTTCCGGCAGGTCTTGGCCCAACTGGCGGGGGAACGCACCCATGAGCGTTGAGTCGAAATCCTCGGCCTCGCGGCCTCCCGTTAGGCCCCGTCCAGAAATAACTTGGAGAATTGAGCTACCAATGAAGCAACTGCCGTGGGAAGACCCCGGAAGGTGCACAGGAGGTGGCGGCAGTTGCTTCATTGACAAGCGACGACTTCCCCGGAAAACTGCCGATGAAACCCTCCCTTCCCCCCAACAGAAAGAGAGAATCCGCCGTTGGCCATGGATTGCCAAGCGTCAAAGGCTCGGCGGATTCTTTCTTTCTAGTAGCTCAATTCTCCAAGTTATTTCTGGACGGGGCCTAGCCCCGGGCCATCGCCACGGCCATGGCTCGCGCCGGCTGTTGGCTTGGTTGCTGGTCGTCGTCAGCGTACTTTGTCTCTTGCCCCCGGCGGCCGCCCAGGAGGCAACGAACCGGCCGCTGTCGCTGCAGGTCCCGGAAGGGCTTGCCGGCGGGCCGAGCGTCTGGTCCAGCCCCGAGGGGCTCAGCTCAACGCTCCAGGTGATGCTCCTGTTGACGGTGCTGAGTCTCGCCCCGGCGATCTTGTTGATGACGACCTGCTTCGTGCGGATCATCGTCGTGCTGGGCCTCCTGCGTCAGGCCCTGGGCACCGGCCAGTTGCCGCCGAGTCAGGTGGTGACCGCCCTGGCCCTGTTCATGACCCTGTGGATCATGGCCCCGGTGTGGAAAGAGGTCTATCAGGACGCCATCCAGCCGTACACCAATCAGCAGATCAGTCTCCAAGAGGCCTGGGATCGCGGCCAGGCCCCCGTCCGCCGCTTCATGAGCATGCAGATCGAACGGACGGGAAACCGCGACGACGTCTGGCTGTTCCTCGAGCACCGCGCCGACGCCGCTACGCCGGGCAAGTACGAAGACTACAACGACGTGCCGATGGAGGCCCTGTTGCCGGCCTTCATGCTCAGCGAGTTGAAGACCTCCTTTCTGATCGGTTTTCAGATCTACTTGCCCTTCCTGATCATCGACATGGTAATCGCCACGGTCCTGCTCTCGATGGGCATGATGATGGTCCCGCCAGCACAAATTTCCCTGCCTTTCAAGATCCTGTTGTTCGTCCTCCTCGACGGGTGGCGGCTTGTCGTCGGCATGCTCATGGAGAGCTTCGTCCCCTTTACGTGACCACGCGCGTTGCCCGCGCCCCCGGTCGCAAATCTTGAATCCCCATCCAAAATCCATGGATCCCCAAGACGCCATCGAACTGACCCGGGACGCCCTTTGGATCGGCATGCTGATCAGTGCCCCCATTCTCGTCACGGGAATGCTCCTCGGCCTGATGGTCGGGCTGGCCCAAGCCCTGACCCAGATCCAGGAGCAGACCGTTGCCTTTGTACCGAAGATGCTCGCCATGGCCGTGATCCTCAGTCTCACGCTCCCCTGGCTGCTCAACCAGTTCCTCCAATACTCCTCCGATCTGATCGCCGGCATCCCCGGGAAATTGTAGCCGCATGCGCCAAAGCACCGGAGTGTGAAGGACGAAGGACGAAATCCGAATGACGAAGGAATGCCCAATGACGAAGCACGAAGGGAAGACATGTGCGGAGCCGGTTGATCATTCGCACTTCGTCCTTTTTCATTCCTTTGTCCCTCCCACTTCGTCCTTAGCCCTTCGTCCTTAGTCCTTCCCCAATGCCCTTCCACCACCTCCCCGACTTCCATCTGTTCCTGATCTTCACCCTGGTTTTGACCCGGGTGAGCGGGTTGGTGATGACTGTGCCGATCTATGGCACGCCAGAGATCCCCATGCAGGTGCGGGCCTTGCTGGCCGTTGCGCTGGCCTTGTTGATCACGCCGAGCCAGGCGGCCGTGGCCGTGCAAGACCCGGCGACGCTGACCGGCTACCTGATCGTCGTGGCCAGCGAGTTGTTCGTCGGCCTGATCCTGGGGCTGGGCATCGTGACCCTCTTCTCCGGGGTCCAGGTGGCCGGACAATTGATCGGCCGGACCAGCGGGCTGACGCTGGCCGACGTCTACGACCCGAGCTCGGGGGAAAACGTCCCGCAAATGGCCCAGATCTTGTTCCTGGTCACCATGGCCGTCTATGTCACCATCGGTGGCCACCGGATCGTCATGGCCGGCCTCCTAGACACCTTCACCGCGATGCCCCTGGGAAGCGGGCTCCTGCCGCTTTCCTTCGAAGCCGTCGTCAACTCGATCGAGACTCTGCTGATCGAAAGCTTCACGCTGGGCGTCCGAGCCGCGGGACCAGCCCTGGCCGCCCTGTTGTTGTCTACGCTGGTTGTCGCCCTGATCGGCCGGACCCTCCCCCAGTTGAACATCATGGTCCTGGGCTTTGGCGTCAACTCCATGGTCACCTTTGGCGTCATGGCCGTGTCGATCGGCGCCGCCGTCTGGGTTTTTCAAGATGAACTCGCTTCCGCCGTGGATTTGCTGGTGGAAGCGATGCACGTCGTGACATAACAAAGGAAACAACGAAGGCGGCTTGCGCCGTGCAAGCCTCTCCAAGATAATCCCCCCTCCTAACTCCTAACTCCTAACTCCTAACTCCTAACTCCTAACTCCTAATCGCCCGCCATGGCCGACGAACAAGGCGAAAAATCACAAGAACCGACCCAGCATCGCCGGCAGCAAGCCCGCGAAGAGGGGCAGGTTGCCAAGAGCCACGACTTGGCCTCGGCCGTGGAACTGTTGGCGGCGATGGGCATACTGTTGATGGTCGGCGTGGGGCTGGTGGAATACCTGGCCAAGAATATGCGGTCGCACCTGGGTGGTCCGGCCTGGCTTACCGCCGACGTCTC
>JBDKTH010001078.1:0-13174 GCA_039680305.1 Thermoguttaceae bacterium
GGAATCATTGGCGTCGGGCCCTTGAAGTCCTGGAACTTGTCGGCGGACAAACGACTCCACCAGTCGTAATGGGCCATCAGCATCCCCGACTCGCCGACGAACAGGATCCCGGGTGCTTTCTTGGGCATATCCTCGCGCTGGAGGATCGGTGGCAGGTCCATCCCGTGGCACCAGACGAGTTTCACCGGCGGCGAATCTCGCCGTTTGGGCCGGGCGGGGAACGTCCAAGTGACCTTCACGGCCCGCGCCGAGCTTTCTGGATGCGGCGCCGGCCCCTCGGCTTCCACGGTGAGCGGATAACGCAGGCCTAACGCCCAAAACGGGAGATCCATCAGGTGGCAGCCAAAGTCGCCGAGCGTGCCCGTGCCGAAGTCCCACCACGCCCGCCATTTTCCCGGGACATACGTCGGATGATACGGCCGCTTGGGCGCCGGGCCGAGCCAGAGATCCCAGTCCAACTCGGCCGGGCAGGCCGGGGTGTCTTGGGGACGGTCGGGCTGCTGGCCGCTGTCCTTCTGGCGGCTCATCCAGCAATAGACCTCGTGTACCGGGCCAATCGTCCCGGCCTGGATCAGTTCGACGACGCGGCGGTAATTGTCGCCCGCATGGATCTGCGTGCCCATCTGTGTGGCCAGCTTCTTCTGCTTGGCCAGTTCGGCCATCTGCCGGACTTCGTAGATCTCGTGCGCCAGCGGCTTCTCGCAGTAACAATGTTTTCCCATGCGCATCGCCAGCATGGCTGCCGAGGCATGGGTATGATCGGGCGTGCTGACCACGACGGCGTCGATCTGCTTGTCCATCTCGGCCAGCATCTTGCGGAAGTCGCGGAACTTCTTCGCCTGGGGAAACCTTTTGAACGCCTCGGCCGCGCGACGCTCGTCGACGTCGCACAGCGCGACGATATTCTCCTTGGCCACGCCGGCCAGGTTCGCCGCCCCTCGCCCGCCGCAGCCGATGACGGCCACGTTCAGCTTCTCGTTGGGCGAGACCGTTTGCCCCGAGGCGTTCCGGCTGCCCAGCCAGAGCCCGACGCTTGCCAGGGTAGAGTTCCGCAGCAACTCTCGGCGGTTGAGCCGCATGGCCATGATTCAATCTCCTTCGAGGTGGGACGGCGTGAAGGTGGGTAAGCGAACCTTAACGCCTATCATGGTACTCCTGCGAGCCGGCCATGCAAGTAGGAAAGGCCCTCGGTGGAAGTTCGGAGGGCGGCATGCTCAGCCCAGTTCGAACGTCGTGACCCCGAACACGTGCGTCATCGGCACGGACGGGGCGGTCTTCCGGTACATGCGTGCGACCTCGAAGACCGGCTTCATGCCGTGTCGCTCGGCCAGGGCCATGGCGCGGGGATGGGGCTCCGGCACGTCGAGGAAAATCGACTGGCCGGCGGTGACTGCCGAGAGGGACTGGAACAGGTCTTCGGCAATCGACTCGCGGTCGGCAAACAGGGGGCCGATCTTGTAGCCGACGCGGCAGGGGCGAACCACGCCATAGCCGACCAGCCGGCCGCCTTCGACGGCGCCCAGGGCCGTCGCGCCCGGCTGGCTGATCCAGCTTCGCAGGAAGGCCGGGCGTGGGGCCGAGAAGTGGAGCCGGTCGTAGGCCGCCAGCTCCTCAAAAGGCACTTGGGCCAACTCGACGATCTCCGTGAACCCGATCGTTCCCTCGCCGTGGGCTGTTCCCCCGTAGCGAATACTGCGGTGGGCCAAGCGGAAGCCGAGCATGGCATACTTCGACTCCATGCTGACCACGCCGTCCAGGCCGACGTTGCGATCGCCGACATAGGCGAGCCACGTTCGGGTGATCTGCATGCCGAATCCCTGGTGGCGGAACTCCGGCTGGACAATGTAGCCGCCGAAGAACGCGTAGTGCTCGTCGTAGGTCACGGCAAACGCGCTGCCGATCATCTGCCCGTTGAGTTCGCCGATGAAGAAACCTTGCGGATCGGCGGCAAAGAAGCACTCGGCGTCATTGAGCCCGGGATTCCACCCTTCGGCCGCGGCCCAGTCGATCGCCCGATCAACCTCCGGCCGTCGCATCCGGCGGACGACGAACTCCCCTTGCGGCGTCGTGGTCACGAGATCCACGCTCGGCGTCTGGTCGATCGAATACCCGTCCAGTTCGTGCTGCGTCATCCGCTTACCCTTCGTGCATTGAATTCCGGGAGTGGGGGGCCGGGCGAAACGGTCAAGTCCGTGTCCCCTTGGGGCCGGAATCGGTGGTACAATGCGGCAATCGACCGCGATTGGAGTGCCAAACGGGCGGCGTTCCGGTCGGGCGACTGTCCAGTGCAAGCATAGGTTACCCCTCGTGGCTATGACGGACCCCGCAAAGCCGAAGAATCGTTATCTTCCGTTGATCCTGGTGCTGGGCGCCCTGGGCGTCTACCTGGTCCTGTTCTATGCCACGCGCATGCCGAGCCTTGAGAGCGTGCTGCCGGACCAGGGCGGGGCGGAAAAGATCTTTCGCCGCTGGAACTTCCTCACCTTTCTGCTCCTGCCCGACATTCTCGTGGAAGGCTGGTTCGGCTCGCCGCCCGAATTCGCCCTGGCCGACCGCCTGCCGGTGCTGGCCCTTGCCGGGGCGATGCTTGCCGTCGGCGCCAGCGCCGGATGGCTGCTGCTTCGGGCCTGCCGGGCGCAAGAGGGCCTGACGCGTCTGGAAACGTTTGTCTTCTCCACCGCCGTGGGGCTGAACGTGCTATCGACCTACGTCCTGCTGGTCGGGCTTCTTGGGCTGCTGCGCAACAGGCTGGTGTTCGCCGTGCCGTCGGTGCTGGTCCTCGCCGCGGCCGGTTGGCTCGGCTTCGGACGCCGGGGGCATGTCGCCGCGAGCCCGGCGACTCGTCGCCCTGAGCCTCGCGCCGCGGAGGAAAACGACATTCTCTCTTCTCGCTTGCTGTGGGTTGCCGTGCCGTTCGTGCTGGTGATTCTGCTGGGCGGAATGCTGCCGCCGATCGATTTCGACGTGCGCGAGTATCACCTCCAGGTGCCCAAGGAGTTTTTTGAGCAGGGACGCATCACCTTTCTGCCGCACAACGTCTATGGCAACATGGCGATGGGCACGGAGATGCTCAGCCTGCTGGCGATGGGGCTGTCGGGCGACTGGTGGCTGGGGGCCTTGGCCGGCAAGACGGTGATCGCCCTGTTTGCCCCCCTGACAGCCCTGGCCCTGTGGACCGCCGGACGCCGGTTCTTCTCGCCCACGGTGGGCTGCGTGGCGGCGTTGGTCTATCTTTCGATCCCCTGGGTCGCATATGTGTCGACGGCTGGCCTGGTCGAAGGGGCCGCCGCCTGTTACCTGCTCTTGGCCGTCTACGCCTTGCTGCTTTGGCGTGATCCGCAGACAACTTCGCCGGGACGGCTGCTCATGGCCGGCTATCTGGCCGGCAGCGCCGTGGCGACGAAGTATCCCGCGGCCCTGTTTGTGCTGATGCCGCTAGCGGCGTGGGTGGCATGGGCCAGCTACCGTTCGGAAGCCCCGGCTCGGGCTGGGATGAGAAGGGCCGTGCCGACGGTGATTTTTCTCCTGGCCGCCACGGTGGCCTGCGGGCTGTGGTTTGGTAAGAACTGGGCCTCGGCCGGCAACCCGACGTATCCGCTGCTCTACAAGGTCTTTGGTGGGAAGACCTGGAATGCCGAGAAAGACCAGCGATGGAACCGGGTCCACCTGCCGCACGAGTTCTCGGCCGGCCGACTGGCCGAAGACCTGGCTCGCGTTGGAATGACGAGCGAATGGCTCAGTCCCCTGGTCGTGCCGCTGGCCGCCTTGGCGTTTGTCACGCGGCGCAATCGTCGGTTGCTCTGGGCCCTCCTGGCCTATTCGGCCTATGTGATCGCCGTCTGGTGGCTGTTGACGCACCGGATCGACCGGTTCTGGATCCCGGTGCTTCCGGTCGTGGCCCTGTTGGCCGGCGTGGGGGCCTGCTGGAACACGGGCCGAGCCTGGCGGATTGCGCTCGCCAGTTGGTTGGTGTTGGCCCTGACGGTCAACTTCCTGATGGCCAGTTCCGGCGGGCCGGGTAGGATCAACCGCTACTTCGTCAGTCTCAAACGCCTTCAAGAGGATCCGCTTCGGGTCGATGCCTGGCATCGCTACTTCAACACCTCGGCGCGCGACGGCCGGATCCTGTTGGTCGGCGACGCCGAAGTCTTCGACCTGAAGATGCCTATCCTCTATAACACCTGCTTCGACGATTCACTCTTCGAGCAGCTCGTCGGCGGGCAGACGCCGGCGGCGATCCGGGCCGAGTTGGCCTCCCGGGGCATCACGCACGTGTTCGTCCACTGGGGCGAGATCGCCCGGTATCGCAACTCCGGCTACGGCTTTCCCGACTCTGTCCAGCCCCCCGTGTTCGACCGGCTGGTCGAGCAGGGCATCCTTCGCCCGCTTCCAGCGATCGAAGGCCATCCCGGTCGCGGGTATGCGGTGGTGGCGCGGGTCGAACAAGCTCCGGAATCAAGGTAGGGCGGTGCCGAGCTTGCGAGGCCCGCCATTGCGTTGCCACAGTTCCGGCGGGCCTCGCAAGCTCGGCGCCGCCCTACCGCTGCTTGCCTGGAAGGCAAGCAGTGGCACACGAGGGGCCTTCCCTACAAGCACTGCTAGCACAACCTGCGCTTTGCCCTTGTCAAACCGGTGGGGGATGACGTAAGCTATGTCCCGCCGGGCATCTCTCGGCCCGAGCGGTGAGTCAAGGAAGACGACACGGTGCGAAGACGAGCGTTCTCATGAAATCGACCTGGAACGGCTCCGTCGTGCCTATGGATGGGCAAGACGGTTTTCGAGTGAACTCTGAATCGGCAACCGCACATCCCCGGGGCACCCTGGCTGGACCTGTGCGTCGGGCCATCACGCGGACCCGCCACTGGTTCCTGGCTCGCCAGCAGGCCGAGGGCTACTGGGAAGCGGAGCTCGAAGGCGACACGATCCTCGAGAGCGAGACGATTCTCCTCTGGGCCTTCTTGGGCCAGGAAGACGGCGAAGCCGCCCATCGCGCCGCCCGATACCTGGTCGAAAAGCAGTTGCCCGAGGGCGGCTGGGCGATGTATCCGGGCGGTGGGCTGGAAATCAGCGGCAGCGTGAAGGCCTACTTCGCTCTGAAGCTCACCGGCCACGACCCGAGCGCCGAGTATATGCAGCGAGCCCGCCGGGCGATCCTGGCGGCCGGCGGCGCCGACGCGGTCAACAGTTTCACCCGCTTCTACCTGGCCCTTCTGGGCCAGATCCCGTACAGCCAATGCCCGGCCGTGCCGGCCGAGGTGATGTTCCTGCCCAAGTGGTTCCCGATCAACCTTTACGCGGTCAGCTCCTGGTCGCGCACGATGATCGTGCCGCTGTCGATCATCTCGGCCAAGCAGCCGGTCCGGCAGCTGGACCCGCGGCAGGGGATCCGCGAGCTGTTCCTCCGCGATCCCGAGCACTGGCCGCCGCTGCGCAGCCCGGGCTTGAAGCGGAACACGGGCCTGTTGAGCTGGGACCGCTTCTTCCGCACGGTCGATCGCGGCCTGAAGTGGCTCCAGAAGCACGGCCTGATGCCCCTGCGCTCCCGAGCACTGAAAGCCGCCGAGCAGTGGATGGTCGCCCATTTTGAGCGGAGCGACGGGATGGGCGCGATCTATCCGCCGATCATCTGGAGCATCATCGCGCTGCGCTCGCTGGGCTACGACGACGCCAGCCCGGAACTCCAATACAACTACCGTCAGCTCAAGGGCCTCTTTGTCGACGATCCGTCGTCCGATTCGCTTCGACTCCAGCCGTGCAAGTCGCCGGTCTGGGACACGGCGATCACCCTGCGGGCGCTCCGCGCCGGCGGGTTGCGGGCCGATAACCCGGCGATCGCCCGGGCGGTCGAGTGGCTGTTGGACCACCAGGTGACGCGGCCGGGCGACTGGTGCGAGACGGTCAAGGCCCAGCCGGGCGGCTGGTGCTTCGAGCACAACAACGACTTCTATCCCGACAACGACGACACGGCGATGGTCCTGATGGCCCTGCGCGAGCAGTTTGCCGACGACGCCGAGCCGGCCGGGATCGTGCCCCCGGAATTGCGACTGATCAGCGAGGAAACGGTCGAGCAGCTCGACGAGGCCCGGCAGCAAGTGGCCCAGATCGACCGCACGGCGGCGGCGATCGACCGGGGGCTCAAGTGGCTTTTGGCCATGCAGAATGACGACGGCGGCTGGGGCGCGTTCGACCGGAACAACAACCGCGAGGTCCTCTGCTACGTGCCGTTTGCCGATCACAACGCGATGATCGACCCGAGCACGCCCGATCTGAGCGCCCGGGTGCTGGAAGCCTTAGGGAAGTTTGGACTCCGGCTGGGCCATCCGGCCGTTGAATGCGGCGTGGCCTACTTGCGGCGCACCCAGGAGGCCGACGGGAGCTGGTTCGGCCGCTGGGGTGTGAATTACGTCTATGGGACCTGGCAGGCCCTCACCGGCCTGGTCCGCGTGGGAGTGCCGGCCAATGACCCGGCTGTTGTGGCCGGGGCCAACTGGCTCCTGGCCCACCAGCAGCCCTGCGGCGGCTGGGGCGAGTCGGCCGATACGTATGCCGATCCCCGGCTCCGCGGCCAGGGGACGCCGACCGCCTCGCAGACGGCGTGGGCCCTGCTCGGCCTGTTGGCCGCCGGTTTGGAAAGCCATCCGGCGGTGGTTCGCGGTGTCCAGTTCCTGGTCGAGCGGCAGCAATCGGACGGTTCGTGGGACGAGCCGGAGTTCACCGGCACGGGCTTCCCCCAGGTGTTCTATCTGCGCTACCATTATTATCCGATGTACTTCCCCTTGATGGCACTTTCCCAATGGGCCGCGAGCGCGGCGGCCACCTCGGCCGATGCGGCCATGCCCACGTTGCGGGTCGTGCTGGCGGAGGAAGAGGAGTGCACCGGCCCGGTGGCCCTTGCGAGATAAGGGCCCGTCCACGCGACAAGATTCGCAGCAGCGCGTCGTACGACAATAGTTCAGGGCAGCAGGCTCACTGCTGCCCTGTTGAGCATTCAGCCTTTCACTCATCCTGCAACCTATCTCATGCGATTTCCACTCTCGCTCACCCGCTCGATGACCAGCTACTTGTTCAAGAAGAAGCTCGCTGGCGAAGAGCGTTTTCCGCTGGTCTTGATGCTTGAGCCGTTGCATGCCTGCAACTTGACCTGCAGCGGCTGCGGCCGGATCCGGGAGTATGCCGACACGTTCAAGCTCCAGATGTCGGTCGAGGAGTGCCTGGAGTCGATCGACGAGTGCGGGGCCCCGATTGTCAGCATCTGCGGCGGCGAACCGTTGATCTACCGGGAGCTTGACGAACTGATCGCCAAAACGCTGGAGCGGCGCAAGCACATCTACCTGTGCACCAACGGCGTCTTCTTGCGCAAGAAGCTCCCGAGCCTGCGGCCCAGCAGCCGGCTGTTCATTAACGTCCACATCGATGGGATGGAAACGACGCACGATAAGATCGTCGAGCGCGAGGGGGTGTTTGCCGAGGTGGTCCGGGGGATCGAGGCGGCCAAGGCGGCCGGTTTCCGGGTCTGCACGAACACGACCGTCTACAAAGAGACCGACATGCACGAAGTCGCCGTGCTGTTCGATTACCTGACAAGCCTCGGGGTCGACGGCTTCATGCTCTCGCCGGCCTACGGCTATGAGGCCGTCCAGAAGACGAACCCGGAAAACGCCGAACAGCTCTTCATGACCCGGGATGAGATCAAGGCCAAGTTCCGCCAGGCCCAGAAGCTCCTGTCCGGTGCCCGGCTGGTCACTTCGCCGATCTACCTGGAGTTCCTCCGCGGCGAGCGGGAGTTCCCCTGTGCCGCCTGGGCCAACCCGACGCGGAACGTGCGCGGCTGGAAAGGCCCCTGCTACCTGATCACCGACACCCATTACGCCACCTATCGGGAACTGGTCGAAAAGACCGCCTGGGACCAGATTGGCCCGAGCAACGATCCCCGTTGTGAGCACTGCATGGTCCACTGCGGCTTCGAGCCCGCCGCCGTACTCTCCGCCACCCGCATCCGCGACATGCTCCGCATGGCCGTCTGGCAGATGACGTGAGCAGGGGAGAGGGGAGTAGGGAGTGGAGAGTAGGGCGTGGAGCGTGGAAATCCCCTCCAGCAATTTTCAATTTGCATTTTCCAATTTTCAATTTCCAATCCCTCCCTTGACTTCGCTTCTCCCTCGGCTCAAGATTCCAGTGTCCCTCTTCACATCCTCTTGAGCCGTCGCGATGTATCCCTGGTTCGTTCGCAACTGGCTGCAAAACGTCGTCACTGCCAAGCTTCGCGAAAAGGCGGCGGAGGCGGTGCGCGGTCAACTCCACGCGGCATCCGAGGCGGAGAGTGAGCCAGAGCCGGACGAGGCCCCAAGACCTTGTGACGTGGGGCTGGTCTTCGCCCTGGAGACCGAGTCGGGTTGCCTGGAGGATCTCTTGGAGGGGATGCTGGCGATCCGGGGGCATGGGTTTGTCGCACGCCAGGGCGGCTTGAAAGGTCGGCACGTGGTCGTCATTCGATCCTCGGGCGGCCGGAAGGCCGCGGCTGAGGCCACCGAGGTCCTGGCCCTCGGCCATCAACCCAAGTGGATCATCTCGGCCGGGTTTGCCGGTGCCCTGACGCCCGATCTCCAACGTCACGACATTGTGCTGGCCGACAGCCTTGTCGACACGGCAGGCAACCGCCTGGCGCTGGACCTGAAGGTCGATCCGGCCTCGCTGGCCCAAACGCCGCGCGTCCATGTCGGCCGGTTGCTCACGGCCGACCGGATGATCGCGCTGGCGGACGAGAAGCGGTCCTTGGGCCAGCAACACGAGGCCTTGGCCGTCGACATGGAGAGCTTTGCCGTGGCCGAGGTCTGCCGCCGCTTGCAGACCCGTTTCCTGGCGGTGCGGATCATTAGCGACCCGGTCGACGAGCAACTGCCGCGCGACGTGGAACGCTTGATTCACCAGAAGACCTATGCAGGCCGCTTCGGCGCCGCCTTGGGGACGATTTTCAACCGCCCGTCGAGCGTCAAGGACATGCTGCGGCTCAAAGAAAACGCCCTGGTCGCCTCGGACCGTTTGGCGAAGTTCCTGGCCTCGATGATCGAGCAGTTGGTTCCCCCGCCGCCGAGTAAGCGGACGTGAGTGCCGATGGCAGACGAACACACCGGTCGCAAGCGACTGGGCTAAACGAGAAGTGTTCCCGCGGCTTCTTCTGCGTGCGATCTCAGAACACGTTCCGGAACAGCGGCAGATGGCGGTAGTAGACTTCGAGCATCAGCACGTCGAGCGCCGTGACGTAGAGCCGTCCGCCGGCGTGGGCCCAGCGGTCGGGGGACGTCGATTGCGGATGCCAACTGCCGGCCAATGGCCCGTCGGTGACCTGACTCGGTTCGAGCACGGCTCGCAGGCTCGCGTTCCAGCGGGTCCAGCAGTCGCCCTGCATCTGGAACATGACCTGCGTGGCGTAATACCAGTAGTAACTGTCTCGCTGCGACTGGTCGGCCGTGCCCAGTTCGGGCAGGTTGGCTTTGAGGTATTCCGCGCCGGCGACGATCGCCGGGTGCTCGCGCGGGGTGCCCAGGTAGAGCCGCATCAACAGCCCTTCGGCGGTCATCGCTCGATTCGGCAATCGCCCCTGGGCTTGCGGGGGCGTGGGGAGGGCGTAAGGGTTGTACACGTAGCGCGAGCCGCCTTCCGCCTGCGCCACGTCGAGCCATTGGGAAACCCTGTCCAGCGCGTGCGCGGGGACATCCAACCCGGCCATCTGGGCGCTCTTCAGGGCCATCAGCATCCAGCCCGACACCGACGTGTCGGATTCCTTGTACCAGATCGGCGCGTCGTCGGGCTTCGTATAACGCCAACCGCCGCGCTGCGGGTCCTGGGCTTCGAGAATGTAGCGGATCGCGCGTTGGGCCGGCCCGCGAAGGCCCGCATCGTGCGTCATCCCGTAGGCCTCGCATAGGGCGATCGCCGCAATCCCGTGGCCATAGCTTCGGGCTGGCAGCGTGGCGTCGGTCTCCCGGGTAAAGAGCTGACCGTTGGGCTGTTGATTCCGGAGGAGCCATTCTAGCCCTCGGCGAACCGCGCCCCGGTGGCTTCCCTCCAGATGCGTGTGGCCCGCCCCGAGGAACGCCAGCAGCGACAAGCCGGTGGCCGCCGTGTCGCACTGCATCTGGCCCGGCGCGTAGGCCGACGGGGCCACGTTCGGGATCGCCGGAAAACGGTCGAGGCACCAACGACCGTCGGGAAACTGGCTGCGGGCAAGGAAGCCGAGCCCCAGTTCCACAGCCCGTTCGGTCGTCGCGCCGCCGCCGTGCTCCTGGACGACCTGCGTGCGAGCGCCCGGCTGGCGCTGGCGGAACGCCTCGGCCGGTTCAAGGGTCTTGCCATCGAGCGTCCATAATGCCGGGCTCCGCTGGAGCACCGTGCGCCGGTCAATCGCGTAGGCGACCTCGCTTTCCGGTGCGACTCGCCGGCGGGGAACGCTCACCAGCGGCGCGCGGTCCGAATCGAGCGTACCGGCGAACTGGACCGCCGCAATCTCGACCGGCGGGCTCTCCTCGCGCCGGCGAGGTGCCGCGATGTCGATCCCTGGGGCAGTCGCTGGCTGTTCCGGTTCGTTCCAACTCGCCTGAACCACGGGTTGCGGTTCGTCGAGGTCGGCCTGGCCTGCAAGCGACGCTGAGGCGACGGTCCGTCGCAACGGCAATGCGGCTGGCGTTTCGGGAATCGGTTCCTCCCGTCGCCGTCTTTCCGCAGCTTCCCCATGTACAGCGGCAACCACAGCCGAGACCGCGGCTTGCGGAAGCTCTTGCGGAGGACGGCCCGCAGGCATCGCCACCACGCGTGGCGCCTCGGTGCCCCTTGGCTCGTTTTCCGGCAGCGCGGTCTCGACGGGGATCTCAAAGGCCTGTTGCCCTGGGGGCGGCTCGGCGTGCTGCCAGCGATAGTCGACGATCATGTTTTCCTGACGTTCTTCGGCCTGCTGGGCGAGTTGTTCCCGCTGGGCTTGAACCGTCAGGTGATGCTCGCGCAGATAGCTGACCAGGGCAACGTGGAACAGCAGGCTCAAGACGAGGCACAACTGCAACCGGTATCCGATCCGGCTGCGCAGTCGAGTGATGCCCCAGACCAGCACGCCGACCACCAGGGCCACACTTCCCGCGCGGACCCACCCGTTCTCCAAGACTCGCGGATCGTTGAAATCGGCCTTGGGCAGATCGAGCATCCAGGCGACGCCGCCGGCCACGGCCAGGACGATCAGGACCAGCGGCCAGCGATGGTCGTCGAAGTCGGCGATTGGCGAAACGCCGCGTTGTTCGTCGAGTTGGGCATCTGATTGCGTCATCGGTCAAGAATCTCTGTGGTATGCCTTTTCGACCGCAAATCGTGGGTCAACAACGACCCCGCCCGGCTTGTCCGGGGTGGTGAAGTGGATTGCCCACTACCAGGCGCCCGCGCCGAGCCCCGTCCTCCGTCGGTCTCCGGCCGCGTTCGCGGCCGGAGCCCGACGGAGGAAGAACAACGAGTGGTCATGCGGTGTAGTGACCAATCCCACGCTCGACCGGGGCAAGCCCGGCCGGGGCGATGACCATGTAACGTTGGCGACCTGAGCAGCCATGGCCCCCTCGCTCACTCCGGTCCTTCGCGGGTCGTCACCCGGTACTCGCGGATCTTGCACTTCTGGCAGACGTTCATGGCCGCCACCACCGATTGCCAGCGGCAACGCTTGTCGGCGCGGATCACCACGGCCTGGCGGTCCGGGTTGTTGACCCAGGCCCGCTTGAGCACCGGATCGAGCTGGGCGAGCGTCAGTCGCTCAGCGTCGACGTAGTACTCGCCCCGCTCGTCGATATTGATCAACAGCTCACGCGGCTTGCTGGTTAGCGGCAGGGCCTCGCTTGCGCTGGGCAGTTCTACGCTCACTTGCCGTTCTTCCTCGGCCAATTGGGTGGTCACGAGGAAGAAGACCAACAACAGGAAGACGCAGTCGATCATCGGCGTCAGGTTGAAGATCGGGGAAGAACCTTTGTGGTGGAGCGTGACGGCCATCGCAAGGCTCCTCGGCTAGTATCGGGCAACCGGCTGGGGCTCTTCGGGCAACGCCACGCGGGCCGGCGGGGAAAGCACTTCCACCTCGTAGTCGTTCCACGGATCCGGGCCCACGACCTGCATCTTCCCTTCCAGCCGCTGGAACTGCGGCACGAGGCCCAGGAGGATCTCGTCCAGTTCGCGGAACAGCCGCAGGATCCGGCCCTCGAAGAAGTGGGCCAGGATCGCCGCCGGGATGGCGACGGCGAGGCCGCCGAACGTGGTGACCAGCGCCACGTAGATCCCCTGGGCCAGGCTTTCCGCCCGGTTCACCCCGAGCGGCAGATGGGCGGTGACGAAGAACGCCTGGATCATCCCCTGGACCGTGCCCAACAGGCCCATCAAGGGCGTCACGCTCGCACAGAGATTCAGCCAGCGCACGTTGCCGTAGAGCCTGTCCGCTTCACGCTGGCTGGCCTCGGCCATCGCGTGTTCGACCTCCGCGACCGGCCGGCCGGCTTTCAGAAGCATGGCGCGGATCACGTTCGAGGCCGTCGAGGGATACTGCTGGCAGAACCAAAAGGCCTGACGCGGATCGAATCCGCCGCGCTGGGCGATCAGGCTCCGGAGTTGCCGCAAAAGGCCGGGGGCGAGCACCTTGCGGCGGCGAAGCCCCAGCCAGCGCTCGATGCCGAAGGCCACGGCCACCAGCGACATCAGCGTGATCGGGATCATCCACACGCCGCCGGCCTGGTACAACTCCCAGGAATCGAAGGATGGACTGCTCATCCAAAGGCCCTCGCCGCCAGAGTTCTCACGTTTGCCAACTTCGACAGTGTCTCTTAGGACCCGTCCAGAAATAACTTGGAGAATTGACCTACTGGAAAGAGAGAATCCGCCAAGCCTTCGACGCTGGACAATTCGTGAGCAACGGCGGATTCTCTCTTTCTAGTAGGGGGCTTGTGGAGATTCTTCCGCAGTTTTCCGGAGAATTCGTCGTTCATCAATGAAGCAACTGCCGCCGCCCCCAGTGCAGACTTCCGGTGGTTTCCCGCGGCAGTTGCTTCATTGGTAGCTCAATTCTCCAAGTTATTTCTGGACAGGTCCTAATCTTAGATCGCCATGGCCTCACTCTCCCTGGAGCACCACCAAGTCGACCTCTGGTATGTCCTCTTGGACA
>JBDKTH010000784.1:0-9236 GCA_039680305.1 Thermoguttaceae bacterium
AGCGTGACGGTGGAGTAATCGCCTCAATCGGAGCCGGGCCGTGTCGGCCCGAGGTCTCCCGCGGCACGCCCCGGCTCCGAGGATGCGGTCTTCCCGAGGATTCTTGCCGCCCGACACCCAGCCGAAAGCGGGGGGCGTGTTGACAAGCCGGGGTCGGGGCATCAAGTTGGAATCCTGAACGTTCACGCTGCCCTCTGGATGAGCTTTACCCCATCGATGATCTACCCCACCGCACGCCCCGTTGCCGGCACCCTGATCCCGTGTTATCTGTTCGACTCTAGCTCGGATGTGGCCCGCCATGTCGCCTACATGGTGGCCAATACGATCCGCGAGCGCAACTCCTTTGGGCGCAACGCCGTCCTGGGGCTGGCCACCGGCACTCCCTTGATCGGCGTGTATCGCGAGCTGATCCAGATGTACCAGGAGGAGAAGCTCGACTTTCGCCGCGTGGTCACCTTTAACCTCGACGAGTTCTACGGTCTGGCCCCGGACCGTTTGCAGAGCAACCGGCGCTGGATGGCCAACACGTTCTTCGACCACGTCAACATTACCCCGGAGAACATCCATTTCCTCGACGGGACCGTGCCGCCGGAAAAGGTCGACGAGCACTGCCGGCAGTATGAGGAGGCGATCCGCCGGTCGGGCGGTATCGACGTCCAACTGCTGGGGCTCGGCGGCAACGGCCATATTGGCTTCAATGAGCCGTTCAGCGTCCGGCACAGCCGGACCCGCCTGGCCACGCTCGACCCCGTGACGCGACGCAGTGCGGCCAACGATTTCTACAGCGAGGACAATGTCCCCACACATGCCCTGACCATGGGCGTCGGCACGCTCTTGGATGCCCGCAAGGTCGTCGTGCTAGGCCTCGGCGAGAACCGGGCCAAGATCATCCGCGACGTGGCCGAAGGCCCGGTGACCGACCGCGTGCCAGCCACGTTCCTTCGCGACCATCGCGATGCGTCGATTCTGATGGATTCCGCTGCTGGGGACGAGTTGACCGGCGTGGCCACGCCCTGGGTATTGGGCAATGTCGACTGGACCGAGGCCCTGATCAAGCGGGCCACCCTCTGGCTCTGCCAGAAGACCCGCAAGGCGCTCCTGAAGCTCGACGACACCGACTTCCGCGAACACAACCTCCATCACCTCCTGCGTCACCACGGTCCCGGCCAAAAGGTCGCCCATCGCGTGTTTCGCTGGATGATGGACACGATCGACCATCACCCGGCTGGGCGCGAGCCGGCCAAGATCCTTTGCTTCAGCCCGCATCCGGATGACGACGTGATCAGCATGGGCGGAACGATGATCCGCCTGGTCGAGGACCAGCACGAGTTGCACGTAGCCTACATGACCAGCGGCAACATCGCCGTCTTCGACCACGACGTCCAGCAACTGGTCGACCTCTTGACCGAGTTGAACCGGCGTTTCGAGATCGACCAGGACAAGACGCCCAACCTGGAGAATCGGGTCCTCAAGGCCCTGGCCGAGAAGCGGCCGGGCGAGCCCGACGTCGAGGACGTGCTCAAGTTCAAAGCCCTGATCCGCTGGAGCGAGGCCAAGGCCGCGGCCACGGCCTGCGGTTGCCGGGAAGAGTATCTCCACTTCCTCGACCTCCCCTTCTACCGCACCGGTACGATCGACAAGAAGGCCCCGGGCGAGGAAGACGTGCGCGTGGTCCGGGAGTGCATCGAAGCCGTCCAGCCCAAGCAGATCTACGTGGCCGGCGACCTGACCGATCCGCACGGCACCCACCGCGTCTGCACGGGCATCGTCTTCCAGGCCCTGCGCCAGATCGAACAGGCGACCGGCACTCGGCCCGACGTCCTCTTGTATCGCGGCGCCTGGCAGGAGTGGCCGCCGCACGCGATCGATGTGGCCGTGCCCTTAAGCCCCCAGGACGTGACCCGCAAGCGTCAGGCGATCTTCCGCCACGAGACGCAGAAGGACACGGCCCTGTTCCCCGGCCCCGACGATCCACGCGAATTCTGGCAACGCGCCGAGGATCGCAACCGCAACACGGCCGACGTCTACAACCAGACGGGCCTCCCCGAGTTTTACGCCCTGGAGGCCTTTGTCCGCTGGGACGGCCAGGAGACCTGAGCCAACCGCTCCGGCGCGCGGCTGGCCGAAGCGCAGCCGCGTCACGAACCGCAAGGGCCATGCTGAAAGAGCCAAATTTCAAATATCAAACGGGCGAGCGTAAGGCTGCCACGCCCAAGCCTAACCGATTGGCTGGCCCAATTTCCAGGTCTTCCGACGGCCGCCCCGATCAGCAAGAGCGACAGGACCGCCGCCAAAAGTCCTGCCGCGCCCCGACGGTGCGATCTGAGGCACATAGTCCCTCCACGAAGGAAATGATGAATGCTGAACGATGAATAAGGGAGACGGAACTTAATCGAACGTCTTTTGAGATAGTCGAAGGATCTAAGCCCGGAACGGAAGCAGTCCCTTCCGCCTTCCTCCATTCATCATTCAGCATTTATCCTTTAGCATTTCTTCTCAGTCCATCCCGGGCATCCAGAGTTTGGGCTTCTCGCCCTGCGGGGCTTGGCCTTCGGGCGTCCAGAGCTTGCCTGGCTCGGCCGCTTCCGCACCGGGGACCATGACTCCCGGCTGCTCCTCGGCCGCCGGGCCCATCGGACCGGCGAACGTTCCATCGGGACGCATCACGCCCACCTGGATCAAGAGATCGCTCAGGGCCTGGGCCACGCCCGGCTCGCGGATGTGCTGCCGTTGGAGGTGCTCGATCAGCCGCACGGCCTCGGCCCCTTCGCCGCGTTGGAACCGGAACGACAATTCCAGCAGATCCCACGGCGCCGACGACTGGCCGGCCCCCTCGGCCGCTTGACGCCCGCGGTTGACGTATTCGATCGCCTTGTCGGGCTGCTCGGCGGTTCGGGCGAGGATCATGTAGGCGTGGAACTGCTCTTCGCGGCCCACCATGCTCGGCCGGTCGACCAGCGCCCGGGCGAATGTGGTCGTCGCGTTCCGGGCGTTGAAGGCCATTGCGCGGTGATAGACCGAAAGCAGTTGGTCGTCGGTCAGCTTGTCGACCATCAATCGCGACAGGCGGACCAGCGACAGGTCCCTGACGTCGACCTGCGCCGGATCGATCGGATCGAGCGTGGGCAGGCCAAGCTGGGTTCGCAAGCGGTTGAGCTCCACGCGCCCGCCCTGCTGTTCCAGCCAGTGGTCGAGGATCAGGATCGCCGCCAGAACCTTGATGCGATAGGCCGGCTGGTTGTCGACTGCCTGTGGCGTCTTGCCGTCCAGGAGCCCCAAGGGTGTTTGCGGCCAGCGTCCCAACACGGCCCGCTCCAGGTGCTGGTCGCTCAGCCGCTGGGCGTCCTCTTGCGTCGTCCCGTCCGGCAGACGCCAGTTGTGCGACAGCAACTCCTGGCTGGCCGAGATGCGCCCGGCCACCGTCTCGTTGCTCGGGCTGCCCAATTGGCCGGCGCTGAGCTCCGCCAGGAGTGCACTGAGCTGATCCAGATCTTGCCGCGAAATGCCGATCACTTCCAGCCACGGCTCGCGATCCGTCTGGCGTCCGTGGAGCAGCGCATGGCACAACAGACGAGGAATCGACTCGGGCTCCAGCGGCTGACTGGCGTCCGGACTCGGCCGGTCGAACAGCAGGAACACGGCCCGGGGCGGCGGTTCGTTCTCGCGAGCAAAGGCCCGCGGGTCCATCGGCGCGGCGCTCGCCCGTGGCGACGAGGCCATGGCCACCTGGAGCTGCTCCACGTCGTTGACCGTGTAGTTCAGGTCGAGCAGATCGATCTCATCGCCCAAGGGATCCTCGGACAGCAGCCGCGCCAAGGCCGTGGCTTCGACCGCGTCTTCCAGCGGCACGTCCAGCGAGGCGTACTTTTCCAAGGCCGCGACCGTGCCGGCCGTGTCGCCCAGCCAGCCGCGCACGATGCTCAGGTTGCGCCAGATCGCCGGGGCTTCGGGGTTCTGTTGGGCCAAGGTGGTGAGTCCTTCCGCTCCTTCGGCCCAGCGGGCGCCGCGGATCTTCAGCATCACCTCGTCGAACGCCGCTTTCCACGGCGCACCGGCGGGCGCTTCGGCCAGGCGTCGCTCGCTCTTCATCAACGCAGGGACGTTGGTGTGCGTGTTCAGCCGCACCATCAACTCCATCGCCTGCGAGTCTTCGCGGTTCAGAGCGGTTTGCAGCATGGCCAAGGCCCGGGCGGGGAGGAATTCGCCCTCAGCGGCCAGCACGGCGCCGACGACCCGAATCGCCTCATAGACCCGCGCTTCGAGCTGTTGGCCCGACGCACTAAGCGCCCGCTGCAGCGGGCCGATCGCCGCCCGGCCCCCGTCCGTGTCCGCGGTCAGGATGGCCGACTCGGCCAGGGCGACCGGGTTGTTGGGATGCTTTTCCAAAAACTTCGTCGCCGTGGCCTGGGCCTCGTCGGTCTTGTCGAGGATCCGCTGGACCATCGACTTGATCGCCAGCAGGCAGGCCCGATCGCCGTAGTTCGGCTCCAGCCGCTCGATGTGCTGCAGCGCCGCGTGGAACTGCTGGCCCTCGAGCATCCGGTCGAGCTTTTCCAGCTCGGGGAGCATGTCGTTGCAGCAGAACTTGATCTTCTTGCCCGAGCCACCTGGACAAAGGGAATATGCGTCGAGAGCCATCGGAACTTCTTGGGGTTGGAAAGGAAAGCGGGAAACCACAGGCCGGCTGGCGCTGCCAACAACAATCCTCTAATCCTACCAATTAGGGTCCTCGCTGACGAGCGGCCCCAAAAGGGGTTTCTCGCGGGCCGCACGGTTGCCCCGTCGCGGCAACTCTGGGCCGGTGCCATCCCCCTGTGAACCGTGCAGAACGGCCGGAAAAATGTGGTCCATCCGGCGGAAAACCGCCGGATGGCCCAAAAGTAATGTGGAAATTGGGCCAGCGGATCTGCTAGGCTCAATCCTGGCAGCCATACGCTTGCCGCATGATCTTTGACAAAACGATGATTCTCAAGAGGCCTCCCCGCAGGACACGGGGGGCCGTGCGCGCACTCTCACGGATGGGTTTTGGCAAACAAGATCGGTAATCAAGTAGGGCAATGCAGGTGAACGCGAGGTCTCCAGGCCCACTTTCGTTCCAGCAACTTGCCCCGGTAGGGTTAAGGGACCGCCTAACCCAGGCGTGGTATGAAGGGGTGAATTATGCAACGCCCCGCCAACAGGGAGTGCGGTAGTTGCGACTTCTAGCGAGTCTCGAACCTCTTATGCTGTTGCGAGTTGCCGATGCGTGCAACGCCCGAGATTATGCAAAAAACACTCGGGGCTTTCCACAATTCTCTCCCTTAACCTGGTGGTAGAGAAAGTAGAAAAATGGTTGCATTGGGCCACCGTGGCTGTCGTCAGACAGACGCCCCTACCGAATCTGTAGCTCGCCTAACACCAGGTTTCGGTCGGCTGGCGGGTCATAATGGTCGTTCGTGAAGGCCAGACCGACCTTGTGATCGCCGGCCGACACGTCGGCTTCCAGGTGGAGCAACTGCCACTCCCCCCGGCGAAGCGAGACATTGCCGACCACCTTCCCGTCGATGCTCAGGGCGACGTTCGGGAACTGACCGCCTGCCTCGGTGCCGCTGGCGCGGATCGAGAAGCGATACTTGCGCGACTGCGCAAACCGAACCGTCGAGACGATCGTGCCGTTGGTCCCCAGACGCGCCAAGCCATCCTTCTGCGAGAAGAGCTTGGCGCCTTTGGCCGCCTCCATCTGCCCGGCCGGAATCCGCAACGCCCCCGACGGGCTCTCGAACTCGCAGCCAAGGTTGGTCAACAGGTTGGAGAGATACCGCGAGGTCTTTTCCGTGCTCGGCCCCTCCTCCCAGCAGACCTGGTCGATGAGCACAAAGCCCTTGCCCAACGGCGCCTTGACCAAGGCCGCCGGATTCAGCAGCCGCTTCGACTGCAGCGTAGGCGTCGGCCCGTAGGTCAGACTGTCGAGGAACACGTTGCGGTCTTCCTTGGTTTCCGGGTTCCAGAGGTCGTTGACAAAGGCCAAGGTGACTTCGTGGGTCCCTTTTTCCACCTTCGCCGAAAGGGCATACGAGCCCCAATCCCGACTATCGGTCGTGATGCTCCCGCAGGGGCGGCCGTCGATCAACAGTTCGATCTGCGGATAGGTGTCGGCCAGCGGCGTCCCTCTTCCACGGATCAGGAACATGTACTCGCCGCTCTGCGGGAAGTCGAGCTTCTTCTTGAGCGAGCCGTTGGTGCCGAAGTAGACGTGGCCCTTTTGGAACGACGGGTTGATCCTGTCGACGGCCATCGACAACGACGGGTTGCGTCTGTCGTCGGCCATCGACTCGGCCTCGACCACCGTGGCGTGGCTCTTGTCGAGCGTTCCGGCGACGATCACGTAGTGCGCTACGTCCTTGGAAAGCGGGGTCCGCGCGTGATAGTTCAAGTCCTTGCGGCTGCCGTACCAGTAAAGCTCCTGGTTGGTCAGGCCATTGATCACCGGATCGGACTGGGCAATAGTGATCGGAACAGCATTGCTCCGCTGCAAGGTGATCGGCTCGGGGAAGAGCGACGCCAGACGCCCAAGCCCCTCAGGCGTGCCGCCGTGCAGCACGACCCGGCCGCCGGTCGCGACAAACTCGCGGAGTTTCGCCAGATTGGCCGCCACTTCCGGAGCGTCGGCCTCGGCCACCAGCACGCCAAACGGGCCAAGCTCGGTCTGCCGGAGTTTCCCGGAAAGGTTGGCATACCTCGCACCGACGGCGTCCAACTTCTCGGCAAGCGGCAGTTTGTTTTGCACAACGGCCAGCTTCACCGGCGTCGTCTTCTGGCTGGTGGCATAGCGAAGCATGTTTTCCAACAGCACCTGGGCGACCGGCTCCGCAGAGAGCTTCTCGCCGATCGCGAGTTGCGAGAGGAGATACCGGCCGCGGCCGTTGAGCACTTCGACCAGCGGCACGTAGACCAGCCCTTGCGGCCCTCCGGAATCGACCAGCACGCGGAACCGGCCGTGCTCGGGCTTGGCCAGCGTCTTGCGGGCGACCACGTGATCGCCTCGCCAGAAGCGGAAATCCTCGTCGATCAGTCCGGCAAACAGCACCTCACACCTGGCCCGGGGGAACGTGATCGTTGCCCCGCGATCCAGGAGCCGGCCGGGAAGCAGGCCGCAGTCATAGGAGTCTTGCTCCAGGGCGATCACCGAGCCGCCGTTCTGGACAAACGCCGCGATCCGCTGGCGTGCCCCCGACTCGTCGCCGGCTACGCGACTGGCCGCCTCGGGCTTCAGGCCGTCCAAGGCGTGCGGGCCGATCAACAGTACGTCGGCCTGGGGCAGCTTGGCCAGGTCGGTCACCGCAAGGACCTTCACCCCGGCCTCGCCAAACGCCCGGCTTAGCGTGTGATCCGAGCCTTCGAACAAGGCGATCTGCACGCCCTGCGGCACGGCCAGCTTGCGCCGCGGGAAGACCCAATAGGTCTTCGCTCGTTCAAAGACCTGCTTGTCGCCGTTGGTCACGGTCACCTGCCAGGGCGTCTTGGTGCGAGCATCGACCTCGGGCATCTTCAGCGAGAGCTTGAACTCGGTCATCCCCGACGGCGGCAAGTCGAACGGCCGGGTCGTGGCCGACTGTCCTGGCTGCAACTGGGAGTGGAACACGAGCTTGGCCGGATGGAGCGTGTCGTTGTAGAGATACATCGTCCGCTCGACCTGCTGGCCGGCATAGAAGCGGGAATCGTACTGACGGACGAACGCGGCGTTCTTCTCGTAAGCCCGCTTCGTGGCCAGGTACCGCGGATTGTCGTTGCTGGGGAACTCGCCGGTCTCGGTGAGCGTCCAGGGGCACAAGCCCGACACGCCGGTCGCGCGATAGGCCTCGATCTGCATTTCCCAGGCCATGGCCTTGGTCAGAGCCATCGCCTGATCGTGACTCCGATACGCCTCGTCGCCGACGAATGCCGTGTAGGGATCGGCTTCCGTGTAGTGTTGCAGGTGGAGGAACTCGCCGAAATACAAAGGCTTCTTGCGGTCCCACGACCAGAACGTGCGCGGCCAGCAAGCCACGTCCATGCCGGTCTCGAGCCAATAGCCCGCGTCGGGCCAGAGGTTCCGCTTGTCGAACGGCTGCGGGTAGTGGAGGTTGACCACGTCGGCCACGCCTTCAGGATCGCCATCGGCATCGAAGAGGATCGGCCGCGTCGGATCGAGCTTCTTGACCAACCGGCCTGCCTCGGCCAGCCGATGGACCGTTTCCGGCACGCGCTCGCCGCCGCAGTGGAGAATCTCGTTCTCCAGGCTCGTCATCACGATCGACGGATGGTTGCGATGGTCGCGGACCATGGCCGCCAGATGCTCGTGATAGTTCTCCCAGAACTTGGGCTTGGACAGAGCGTAGGCGTTGGAGTAGCAGAAGAATGGGGATTCCATGATGATCGGCATCCCCACCTCATCGGCCGCTTCGTACCAGACCTTGGGCCAGACGTTGGCATGCAATCGCATCGCCACGCAGCCTGCCTCTCGGATTCGCTGGTAGAAGTCCACGGCGCTGGCCTTGCTCAGCCCGTCGTCGAGGTTGCCTCGCGGATGCCCGGCCGTGGCCAGGAACTTCATCGGCGTGCCGTTGAGCACCAGGTTCGGCCCGTCGACCCAGAACTCCCGGAAGCCGAAACGGGTCCTGGTCGCGTCCAACTCCTTGCCCGCGGCCGTCACCTGCGTGGTCAGCTGGTACAAATGCGGATCCTCGGGCCCCCAAAGCCGCGGGTTTGCCCAGGGCCGCTTGGCGCTAAACGTCTTCGTGGCGCGAGCCGGAACGGTCACTTCGCCATCGCAAAGGACCACGTCGGTGCCTTCCACCTTGGAGACGATCCGAACCTTCTCGTCGCGGTCGCTGAGATTCTTCAGGGTCCAGTCGGCCGCCAACTCGTGCTGCCGCACCGAAGTCTTGACAAAGATGTCCTCGACATACACGTCGTTGCGGGCCACGAGGCTCACCGATTCCCAGATGCCGATTCGCGAGTACTGCGACCCGATCGGCGCCATTACCGTGTCCTCGGCCTGATCGATGAACCGGCCGGAACGTCCCTTCTTGCCAGGCTCCATCTCCTGTTCGACTACGCCGGTGACGTCCTGAACGCGGACCAGCAGCTCGTTCGGTTGACCGATCCGGCACGCCCGGGTAATGTCGACCTCAAACGGCTCCCAGCCGCCGTAATGCCCGCCGACCTTCGTGCCGTTGACATACACTTCCGACACGAACCGCACCGCACCAAAGCGG
>JBDKTH010001241.1:0-4500 GCA_039680305.1 Thermoguttaceae bacterium
CTCGCGGGCCAGTTCCTCAAACGGCCGGGTGGCCGGGCCCGGCACGGTCACCGCTCCCTCGACGAGCGCCTTGCCGCCAATGATCACTTCGGGCGTGACGATCAGGTCCGGCTTGCGCTGGCAGGCAACCGCGACAAGGCTCGCCCAGCGATCCACGCTCTGGGCCACGTCGCGAGGCAGTTCCGAGCCCTTGGAGAACGATTGGATCTTGATCCGCTCGGACGTCTGCCGCGTCTCGCTGACCACGCAAACCTTGATCGGTTTCCGCGGCACGGCAACGGTCTCTTCGATCTGGGGAGCGGCCCATTGGGATTCGCCGTGCTCCGACCAGCGATAGATGTAGCGGATCGTCATCGAGGTCGCCGTCGCAGGGGCTGCCACGGCGGTTTCGAACTCCATCACGCCGGGCGCGACCGCCTTCGGCAAGAGGTAATTCCACGGCGTGACTCCCGACCGCGAGGCGCTGCGGTCCCAGGGCCCCCACACGACAACGGCCACCAGCGAATCCCGGGCGTGAGCGAGTCCCTGATGCTTGACCTGCGTGCGGAGTCGATAGGTCTGGCCGCCGCGAACGGCCAAGTAGACAAACTGCCATCCGCCGCAGCAGGTGGCCGTGCCGTTGCCGGCAATCACCAACTGGCCGTCCGCCGTCTGGCGAGTGACCGGCGTGGCATGGGCGTCCGGGGTCCACGTTTCGCAGCGATCAAGCACGACTCGCGCCGCGCCTTTGGCCTCATCCGCGCGAGCCTCACCGCCCGCGCTGACCATCAGGCTCTCCAGCAACAGCCCGACCGCCAATCCCCAGCCGAATCCCATCCGCGCGAACCGACGCATCTTCATCTGGCACCTCGTCCTCGATCCGGTGATGCTCTACGCCGACTCCGTGTTTCGTGCCCCGCCCGGCTTCCTTTGCCTGAGAGCCATTCTGCGCAGGCCCCGCAACGCGATGCCATACCCCCGGCAGGTGGCCTATCGAGCCGATGGTGGCCCGTGGTCTCCCGTCTCGCCGCGGATCGGGATCGTAACCAGGTTCGAGCACAGGACTGACGGATGCTCGCTGCCCGGCAACGTTCCGACCAGGAGCACGCCGATCCTTTTGACGTCGTCGAGGGCGACTCTCACCGGGAATCGCAGCAACTGGCGTGTTTCCCCAACGTTCAACGGGAAGCGACGTTCTTCAAGAGAGTACGGCGACTGATGCGCCACGTAGGCTTGTTGCACCAGTCGGGTCCCGTCGGCGTCAAAGACGACGAGTTGTAGCCCATCGAACGCCGAGAAGCAGTTCGATTTCACATGCAGCACCGCCCCCGTTTCATTGACCAGCACCGCTTCACACTCAAACGCGATGCCACCGGCCTCCCGCTCTGCCGCGGCCTTGGCCAGGGTTAGCCGCACCGGCTGCTTCCCGGCGACAGCCCAGGAAGTGCCCTCGTCCGCTGTCCGATCTTCAGCCAGCGCGCAAGGAATCGCGCACTGGATCGCCAACACGAATAGGCCCAGAATCCTTCCACTCGGCAATGCGGTCTGCATCTTCATGTCTCCTGCGATAATAGAACCCGGCATCCAGAGCGCGGCAGTCCGCTTGCCCGGTGGCGATCCTTGCGGTTAAAATGCCTGTTACTCGTCCAGTTCTGGGTATCCGTTTTTCGGCAAGCCGCGTTTCCTTCCGCGGCGTAAGCGTGCAATGCACGAGTTCGAGTCAACACCGCTCTAGGACCTCTTTCCGAACATGACTACACACGAACAAAACGTCGCTCCTTGTTGTCCACCGTTTGATCCGGCTCCCTGGGACGGAACGGAGTTGGTCTGGAAGGACCGACTCTTCATCAAGGACTCGGTGCCGCTGTTCTTCCACATTCCATGGCCGCCGATGATCGGCCGGTTGATGAAGAAGATGTGGGACAAAGCCCAGGCGGCCGGGGCCGCGTCGGAGCTTAGGGATTTTGTCTGTCTGGCGCACGATCCCAGCCCATGGCGAGGCGAATACTTCCTTTCCGTGACGAAAGAAGTGCCCGGGCTCGAAAACGTGACGATCTCCGGCACGTTCTTGACCAAAGTGTTCGACGGCCCCTACAACGCCGTGCCGAAATGGATCAAGGAGATGAACGGCTACGTTCGATCCCAGGGCAAACAGGTGAAGAAATACTATTTCTATTATACAACCTGCCCCACGTGCGCGAAGCTGCACGGCCACAACTACGTCGTCGCCTTCGCCCAAGTAGACTAGCCACGCCGGGCGCCAGCGGCGACGTCGCCGGTGCTTTTCGACACGGACTGGCACGTCGCCCGACCAAGACGCGCGGCATCGCGAGAACATCGCAACGGAGAATCGATGCAACTCCAACCGATCATGAAGATTTGGCGTCACCCCGCGTTTTGCCTGGTTCCAGGTCTGCTGTTGGCCATCGTGGCGTTCCGACCGGGCCTGCTGTCGGCACGTTCCATTGTCGAAGCGGGAAACGCTACCGTTTGGAGATACCTGGACGACGGGAAGGAGCCGGAGGCGGCATGGCGGGAGGTCGATTTCGACGACTCGCATTGGAAATCCGGCAAGGCACCGCTGGGTTATGGCAGGGAGCGGCTGGGCACGGATGTCGGCTGGGGCACCGACACGAAACAGAAGTTCATCACGACCTGGATGCGCCACACGTTTGACCGGCCAGACTTGAAGCCGGGGGAGCGTCTCGTCCTTGTCTTCTGCGTGGACGACGGGGCAGTCTTTTATCTCAACGGGCAGGAACTCGGCCGCGACAACCTGACGAGCGGCCCGCTAACCGCGAACACGACGGCGCCGCGTGCCATTGGCAGCAAAGGTGAAGGATTCTACCTGCGAATGCCCGTGCCTGTGTCCGCCTTGCGTCCCGGGCGCAACGTGCTCGCCGTCGAGGTTCATCAATGCGCGCCTCAGAGTCACGACCTCTTCTTCGATCTTGCCATCAAGACGATGCCGCCCGAGGGCCCTATGCCTGCCGTTCCCGCGGCGGCCCGGAACGTCGTAGACGCCTTCAACCGCCAGCACTACATCGGCCCCGGTACAAACATCCCGGACGGTTACGAGGATGGCGGACGCCAGATGACCGTCGACGCCGAGGGCCGAGCCAACTCCCATCGAGAAGTCCTGCGAGTGGATCGCACGAACGACGTGGAGTTGGCCCGCGATCTGGCCTTCGCCCGTTCCGCTGAACTCCAAGCCCTGCCGCCACTCGAGCGAGCGCGACGTCTCGCGATCCACATTCACCAGGCGACCACGCCGCCCGGCGGACTGCGATGGGTGGGGAAGACCACGGCGCAATTGCAGAAGGAATTCAGCAACCGGCCGGTGCTCATTGGCGACTGGGTGGACCAATGCCAGGCGGGCGTGTGCCGCCATCGCTCCCTGCTTTTCAAGATCCTCGCCGATGAGGCTGGACTGAAGGCCTCGCTGGTGCGGGGCAACTACGCGGGCGCCTCCGAGCGCGGCAGCCCGCACGTCTGGAATGAGATCATTCTCGACGACGGCAGGCATTTGCTCGTGGACGTGATGCTCCAACGCGACCGTCAGGGCTTCCCTGAAGTCACAGCCCCCGACGTCGCGCGGCGTTATCTCCGAGTGGACAACACGCCTTGGTACACCAACACATCCCAGCCGTCCGGGTTACGTATAGACGAGCAACGGGTCGGAGGCCGCTGAGTACGATGCCCGCTATCGGCCTCCCTATCCCCACGCAGTCTTCGATTGGAGTGCGGAGAGACGTCACCTGATCGCGGCGACCACGTAGATCACGTTGCAGACGGACGGCCGACGCCGCAGGGCGTCAAGCCGGGAATTGGTCGACGGGAACCGATAGGATCGTGGCAATCAGCATGTCAGGAGACTCGCCTTTGGTTAGGTATGCAACGGCGCCCGCCTCACGCATCGCGCTCGCCATATCGTCCCCTTCGTGCATGGAGAGCCCGATCACCCGCAGGCCGGGCAGTTGGGCGGTAAGGCGACGGGTGGCCTCGATGCCGTTGAGTCTCGGCATGGTGACGTCCATCAGGACGACGTCGGGGCGCATCTGCAGGGCCAGTTCGACCGCTTCCTGCCCATCACAGGCCTCGCCGACGACTTCAATCTCCGCCCGCTCGCGCAAGAGCTCGGTCAACCCTTCGCGGAGAATGGGGTGGTCGTCGGCCAGAAGCACGCGGACGGCACCGGCCGCGCGGCCCGCGGCCGGAGATTCCCCGGGGCCGCTCCTCGGCTCGCCCGGGGTCGGCGGTCCCACGAAAGGAGCCCAGAGGACGATTCGTGTCCCTTGGCCCATCGTGGAGTCGAGTTCCATACGCCCGCCGATCGCTTCCAGGCGTTCCCGGATGCTGAACAGGCCCAAACCACTGGGTTCTTGAAGGCTTGCCGGGCGAGCGGGATCGAAGCCCTTGCCAAAATCGCGGACTTCGATCCGGATCTGATCGCCGGCCTTGCCCATCGCGACCTGCACGCGGTCCGTCTCGGCGTGCTTGACGGTATTGAACAGCAGTTCC
>JBDKTH010000741.1:0-2778 GCA_039680305.1 Thermoguttaceae bacterium
CCGTAGGAGGATAAGCTATGGGGAGGGAGAATCGCCGAAGGGTTGGGAGGCGTCACTATTCCCGCCGGCGCCGTGCCTACGAGCGTCTGGGCTCTGGCCGCGCCTTGGGCTGGAACCTTCGCCACCGTCCAACGGTCGAGGGTCCATTCCGTCCCCAAGGGACCGTCGAAGTTCTGGGAGTAGACGCCCGTTTCCGGAAACACCATACTGCCCAGGGCCATCCCGGGCAGCAGTCCGAAGACAGCAACCAGCGAGGCCAACAGCGGCGCGCGGCGCAGATACATTGCCATTCTTCCCTTTTCGCGGTGGATCGTCCTCTGGGGATCGAGATACGCCCCCTCCCCCAAGAGGTCCAGTCCCGAGCATATTTCGACCAGGAGGGCAAGTCAAGCGAGCCCCCCACGCGGGAAGAGACGCCGGGCACGGGGCGCAGCGGCACAATGCCGGCCGCTACTCCAGGTACGTCACCACGTTTTCAAGCGGCTGTTTCTTGGGGCCCGTGGCGGGTTTGGCGGGATAGCCGACCGGGATCACGGCCATGAACTCCCCTTCGGGTTCGCCCAAGAAGGCGCGGACCTCATTCTTCAGCAGGAACAGGATTCCCAGCCAGACCGCGCCAAGGCCCAGGGAGTGAGCGGCCAACAGCAGGTTCTCCACCGCGGCCGCCGAGCTTTGAATCTCCATCGTGCGGAAGAAGTCGTAGGCCTGGTCTTTGGCAATCGAGAACAATTCCGTGCCATGCTCGATCAGCGACCCCGTGTTGACGATCCCCACGACCACCGGCGCCCCGACGATGCTTCGGGCGGCCATGCGGAGCAAGACCGACGCGGGACGGGGAAACTCGGCGGCCCGCGAACTGACCATGTCGGCCAGTTCCTTCTTCTTTTCCCCGCGGAGGATCGCAAACCGCCACGACTGTTGATTGTGGGCCGAAGGGGCCGCGTTGGCCGCTTCGAGGATCGCGTGGAGGAATTCGTTGGGGACGTCGCGTTCGGTGAACATCCGAATGCTGTGCCGCTGCTCGATCGCGGCCAGCGTTTCGTTCTGGGTCGAGTCGAAGTCCGTGTCGATCATCGCTTCATTCTCCCGCGGTCCCGAGGTTGGGGATTATGGCCCAGAGTGTACCGAACAAGGGTAAGCTCCGTCTAGCGACGATTCCCAGGGGGAAATGCCCTGGAAGGCTGGGCAAGCGGGAGAACGCCGCGAGCCCCCGTTCTGCGACCGGGCAACGCTTGCATTGCTGTCGCCACGACGCCATGGTGGGGGATAGCTTCCCATCTCCAGAGAACCAAGTTTAGCCCGGTCGCTCGCGACCGGAGGGGGTTGTGCCCTGATGACTTCGGACCGCCCGGGTGGTTAACATCGGGGTATCGTCGCTCGAATGGAGAATCGTGTGGCACTGCGTGCCGCTCGATCGCGCGATGGCAAACGGACGCATTTCGAGAAACCGGTGAAAAAACCGGCGGCCGGCGGTGTCTTGTAGGTAGAAACGGTGGCGAGAACCCCATGCGATGACCAAGCCTGGCCCACAACGACTGTCACGGCTACTCCGGGAACGGGGGCCCGCCTTGGTGCTCTACGCCCAGCAGTGGTGCCGGAACCCCGAAGACGTCGTGCAAGAGGCCTTTTTGCAGCTCGTCGAGGAGCCGGCGGAACCGGCCAACGTCGTGGCCTGGCTCTATCGCGTGGTGCGCCATCGGGCGTTGAATGCGTCGCGGTCGGCGGCGCGGCGGACGCGGCGCGAATCGGCCGCGGCCCTGCCGGGCGAAGCGTGGTTCGAGCCGAGCCAAGACCCGCTGGTGGCCGACGAAGCCAGCGCGGCGCTGCGGCAGTTGCCCCTCGAACAGCGCGAGGTGATTGTTGCACGGCTCTGGGGCGGGCTGTCGTTCGAGGAGGTGGCCGAAGTGACGGGCCTCTCCTTGAGCACCGCCTACCGTCGTTATCAAGCGGGCATTGAGGCGTTGCGTGAAAGGTTGGGTGTCGAATGTCCCGAAAACGAAACTCCCCAGACGTGAACCACGCCGACGTGGAACCGCAGCTGCCCACGGAACTCCAGCCGCTGGAGGCGTCGCTGGCGTCGCTTACGCCCCGTCGCGACCGGCTGGATTACGACCTGGTTCTCTACCGGGCGGGACAGCTTTCGGTCCGCAACCGGCGCGGCTGGATGCCGGCGATCCTGACCGGCCTCGTCAGTGCGGCCGCCACGCTCCTGGTGACGTACGTCGTGCAGCCCGAGCCGCGAGTTGTCGAGCGAATTCGCATCGTGCATGTGCCGGCCGCCACGCCGCAGCCAGCACCGGGTCCGTCGGCGCCGGAAGCGTCGCCGCTTGCGGAACGCCGGCCGCTCAGTCCGCCCGGTTCGCGAGCGGCGGAACTGGAGCGGCTGGATCGGATGCTCCAGGCCGGGGCCGATCCGTGGCCAAGCCCGGCGGGGGTGGCGGCTGGGAGCGTGTCGGAACTGAGTGAGCCGTTGTCGTACCGGGAATGTCTCAAGGCCCTGTTGGAGAGCCAGCCGGGCAGTGCGGGAAGCTGACGATCGCAAAACTCTTTGGAAGCAGGAGCCAACTCATGAAACGCGAACCGGGTGCCACTGGCGTCCCGCCAGTGCTCTTTGAAGCGGGCTTGCACGTCGCCGGGTGCCACTGGCGTTCCGCCAGTGCTTTTCGAAACGGGCTTGCACGTTGCCTTGTCCAAACACCGTCGGTTCGAACAACCCTCGCTGGCGGTTTTTTGAGGAGGCCGACTGCAAGCTCCTCGCCGCTGATGGCAGGGGATGGG
>JBDKTH010000126.1:0-5352 GCA_039680305.1 Thermoguttaceae bacterium
GTCTCGCCTGGCCCCTCATCACGCTTGCTCTTACCTTGTCGGAGTTCATAGGATCAATGGGCGAGCCACTGCTCGTCGACTCTTGCACTATCGCCTCCATCAGGGAGCAACATGGCCGTCGTTGTCGCAGGGCCGAATACGAGAAGGGGCGTTGCGGATCGAGTCCTGGCGAGCGGTTCCGCCCGCCGGTTTCGTCGGTTTGGTGCTCTGCGGAGTGTCCAGATCCTGGTGTGGCCCATTGCTCTGGTGATCCTTGTCCTCGGTGAGGACGCGCTGAGCTACGCCGCCGAGTCGCGTCCAGCACCAGCCTCCCTCCCCGCCGCACCGCCAGACACGAAGCCCGTCAAAAAAAAGCTCCTTGTCGGAGGGGATCACAACTATCCGCCTTATGAATTCCTGGACCGCGGCAAACCCCGCGGGTTAAACATCGACCTGATCCGGGCCGTGGGCGAGGTCATGGATTTCGACGTGGAAATCCGGCTCGGCCCGTGGCGTCAGATCCGCACCGACCTGGAGCAGGGACGCCTGGATGTGCTGGGGTTCAACTACTCGAAGGAACGGGAGAAGTCGTTCGATTTCTCCATCCCCCTCGTATTGACGTCGCCCGGCCTGTTTGTGCGTACGGATTCTCGGATCCGTTCCTTTGATGATCTTCGGGGCAAAGAGGTCATCGTCCAAGATGGGGACATACTGCACGACTCGCTGCCAAAGTGGGGCCTCGCCGCGAGGATCGTGACCGTGCATGACGCGGCCGAGTCCTTGCGGCTGTTAGCGGCGGGGAAGCATGATGCCCTGTTGATGTCCTCCAAGTTCTACGGGCTCTACACTGCCAGCAAGCTTGGACTGACGAACCTCAAGGCGGTACCGACCGACCTGCCGCTCTATCGCTATTGCTTTGCCGTGCGGAAGGGGAACCAAGCCCTCGTGCATCAACTGGACGAAGGGCTGATGATCCTCAAGGCCACGGGGAAGTACCAGGCGCTCTACGACAAGTGGTTTGGCGTCTATGAGCCGCGGCACTTTGCGCTCTCCCGATCGTGGGTCATCGCCTTGGTCGTCATCGCGGGCGTCGCGGGCGCCAGCCTCCTCTGGTCCTGGACGTTGCGCCGGCAGGTGCGACTCCGGACGGCCGAGTTGCGCACCAGCGAAGAGCGGTTCCGGGCCTTGGTCGAGCAGGCCCCCGAGGCGATCGTCCTCTATGACAGCCGGAATGGACGGTTCGTCGAGGCCAACCAGAGTGCCGAGCGGCTGTTCGGCTGTAGCCGGACGGAGTTGGTGCGGGTGGGGCCGCCGCACTTCTATTCTCCCGAGCAGCCCGACGGACGTCCGGTCAACGAGTCCGTCGCCGAGCACCTCGCCCAAGCCGCGGCCGGCCAAGAGCTGGTCTGCGACCGGCGGATTCGCAATGCCCAGGGACGGGAGATCTACTGCGAAGTGCGTTTGACGCAGCTCCCGTCGATCGGCCGGGGGATGACCCGCATCAGCTACCTCGATATCACGGATCGTAAACGGGCGGAGGAGATGACTCGGCTGGAGGAAGCCCGGCTCAAGAGCGTCCTCAAGCTCTCGCAGTATCCGGCCGCCTCGTATCGCGAACTGCTGGACGTGGCCCTCGACGAGATCGTGGCGCTTTCGGGCAGTCGCTTGGGCTACATCTTCTTCTACAGCGAAGAGAAGCGGGAATTCACGCTCCATGCCTGGTCCAAGCAGGCGATGCAGGAATGCGCGGTGCCCAACCCGCCGACGGTTTATCAGCTAGACGAAACCGGCATCTGGGGCGAACCGGTGCGGCAACGCCGACCGCTGATCCTCAACGATTTCCAGGCCCCCAACCCGCTCAAGAAGGGCCATCCGGAAGGCCATGTCGCCATTTCCCGGTTCATGACCGTCCCCGTGTTCCGCGACGGCCGGATCGTCGCCGTCGCCGGCGTGGCCAACAAGCCGACCGCCTACGTCGAGGCCGACGTCCGCCAGTTGACCTTGATGATGGACTGGTTCTGGCGCTTGGCCGAGCGGCGGCGGGCCGAGGATGCCCTGCGGGAGAGCGAGGAACGATTCCGCATATTGATCGAGCAGGCCCCCGAGGCGATCCTCGTCCACGATGTCAAACAGAACCGGTTTGTGGAGGCCAACCACAATGCCATGCGACTCTTCGGCTGTGATCGCGAAGAACTGCTGCGGTCCGGCCCCCAGCGGTTCTACGCGCCGAGCCAGCCCGACGGCCGCCCGATCCGTGAGAGCATGCAGGAGCACGTGACCCGCGTCTTGGCCGGGGAGGGGATCGCCTTCGAACGCGTGATTCACCCGCTCCAGGGAGGCGAGATCTACTGCGATGTCCGGCTGGTCCGCCTGCCGTCTAGCGCCGAGCCCCTGCTGCGGGCCAGTTACATCGACATCACCGAACGGAAGCGAACGGAAGCGGAATTGCGCCGGCATCGCGACCATCTCGAAGAACTGGTCCACGAGCGCACTGCCGAACTGGCCACGGCCAATCAGGCCCTGGCCCAGCGATCCGCCCAACTCCGCACCCTGGCCAGTCAGCTCATCGAGACCGAACAACGCGAGCGACGCCGGATCGCCTACGTGCTCCACGAGAACTTCCAGCAACTCCTGGCCGCCGCCAAGTTCAGCCTTCAGCTGTTCCGCGACAAGGGGCAGGCCACGGCCGCCGATCATGCCATGGAGTCGTTGGACGAGGCGATCGCCGTGTCCCGCTCCCTGACCGTCGAGCTTCGTCCGCCCATCCTCTACGAGCTCGGCCTGGGACCGGCCCTGGAATGGCTCGCGCGGCAGAAACGCCAGAAGTTCGACCTCGCGGTCCAACTCCACCTGGACCATCAGGCCGAGCCCGCCGGCGATAGCCTGCGGATGTTCCTCTTCGAAGCCGCACGCGAGCTGCTGCTGAACGTCGCCAAACACGCCCAGGTCAAGACGGCCGACGTCACCCTGAGCCGGGTCGGCGACCAGATTCAACTCCAGGTCGCCGACCGCGGCGTGGGATTCGATCCGGCCCAACCGCCCAGCGGGTTCGGCCTGTTCAGCATCCGCGAACGAGTCGAGCTGCTCGGCGGGCACGTCGAAGTGGCCAGCCGGGCGGGAAGTGGCACCTGCGTCACCCTGACCGTGCCGCCGACCGAGCCGGTCAGTCGAGCGTTTTGATCTTCAGATTGCGGAAGTAGATCGGCGCCCCGGCGTGCTTGCCCTGCAGGCCAACGTGGCCCTTGGTAGGCAGCGTGGCAAACGGCTTGCTGAGCCACTTGGGAATGTCCGTGCCGTCCGGGTTCTTCGTGGCCGAGGTCCACTTGGTCATGTCCATCGTCGTCACCGGCTCGCCGTTGAGCAGCACGTAGATCATCGGACCCTGGCAGGTGATCGTCATCCGGTTCCACTCGCCCGCCTTCTTCACCGCTCGCTTCGAGGGAGCCAGGTGGCCGAAGACCGCCGCGCACTGCCAGGTGCCCGGGCTCTTGGCCCACTTCTCCGCGTAATCGTCGGCGATCTGGATCTCCACGGAGTTGGGGATCCAGTTCTTCATGTCGCTCGAGTAGACGATCACGCCGCTGTTGGTCCCGTCGGCCGTCTTGAACTCCAGGTCGACCACGAAGTTCTCGTACTCGTCCTTCGTCCAGATGCACTGGTCCTCGGTGGCCGTGAGCACGCCGTCCGTCACCGACCAGACGCCCTCGGGCCGGACCGTATCGGACAGGTCCGGGGCAAACAGGTTCTTCCAGCCGCTGCTGTCTGGATGCGCCTTCGGCGGCACCGGTTCGGCAGCCGAAACAAGCGAGACAGACGTCAGGGCCATCGCCAGGAGCACGACGAACTTTTTCATCGATTCTTCCTCATTGTGTTGTAGGGACCAAGGTGCACGTCACGCGCTGGGCCGAGGTGTCCTCGCCCCAGCGACGCAAAGATCACTATAGCATGTTCCTTGCCCCGAGAGACGATCTCAGAACGTTCCGGCAACACCCCCCTCCGGGAGAGGGGTGAGTGAGGGGAATTGCCATCGATTCAACCCCAATGCCGTTCAATCGGTTGACGCAAGTCTTTGTTTAGCCCGGTCGCTTGCGACCGGAGGACACGCGATCCGCTAGGGGGACGGCCCCTCCACCCCCCATAGCCCGCTTGTCCCACCGCGGATTCTGCGGTAATTTGAAGGCTTCTCTTCCGGCTAACTGCCCCCCTTTTTGCCCCAGTGACACATGAGCGACCCTTATTTTCAAAAGCTGTTCGCCGAGCGGATCGGCGGCATCAACTACGGCAAAGGCACCGAGATCTACAAGTTTGAGAAGATCAAGCGGGCCAAGCGCAAGGCCTTGGCCGACCACCCGGAACGCAAGCTGATCGACTTTGGCATCGGCGAGAACGACGGGATGGCCGATGAGTCGGTGCGGCGGCGCATGGCGGAGGAGATTTCCAAGCCGGAGAACCGCGGCTACGCCGACAACGGGATCCCGGCCTTCAAGGAAGCGGTCGCCCGGTTCATGCAGCGGCAGTTCGGCGTGGAACTCGATCCCGTGACCGAGATCAACCACGCGATCGGGTCGAAGCCGGCCTTAGCGATGCTGCCCCAATGTTTCATCAACCCGGGCGACGTCACTCTGATGACCGTGCCGGGCTACCCCGTCGCCGGGACGCACACCAAGTACTGCGGCGGCGAGGTCCACCGCTTGCCGCTCTCGCCGGAACACGACTTCTACCCGAACCTCGACGCGATCCCGGCCGACATCCGCCGTCGCGCCAAGCTGTTGGTGATCAACTACCCCAACAGCCCGACCGGCAAACTCGCCACCCGCGAGTTCTTCGAGCGGGTCATCGAGTTTGCCCTGGCCAATGAGATCGTCGTCGTCCAGGACGCCGCCCACGTGATCCTCAGCTATGAGCAGGAACCGTTCAGCTTCCTCCAGGTCCCTGGGGCCAAGGAGGTGGGCGTCGAGATCCACTCGCTCTCCAAGGGGTGGAACATGATCGGCTGGCGCTTGGGCTGGGTCTGCGGCAATCCGCGGATCGTCCGGGCCTTTGCCGACGTGAAGGACAACTCCGACTCCGGCCAGTTCATCGCCATCCAAAAGGCGGCGATTACGGCCCTGGACGACCCGGAAATCCCCCGGGCGACCCGGGAAAAGTACCAGCGGCGGCTCGAGAAACTGGTGGCCACGCTTTCCCGTTGCGGGTTCAACTGCCGGATGCCCGGCGGGACCTACTTCCTCTACACCCCCGCGCCGAAGGGGATGCGTAGCGGCCTGAAGTTCGACACGGCCGAAGCGGCCAGCCAGTATCTGATCACCGAGCATTCGATCTGCACGGTGCCCTGGGACGATGCCGGGCCGCACCTGCGGTTCTCGGTGACCT
>JBDKTH010001163.1:0-2623 GCA_039680305.1 Thermoguttaceae bacterium
CGTTGCAGGTGGTTCTGGCCATTGGAGCGATCATCGGGTGCTTCGTTGCCCCAGTGATCGGTGGCATCTGGGGGCGGCGTCCTGTCTACTTTGCGCTCTGTCTGGCGTCCCTGTTGTCGTGTGGCTATCTGTATCGGTGTCTTGATACCTACAATTCCTGGTTCATGCTTTGGGCCGGGATTGCGGGGGCCGTGACGGCCGCATTCTACGGCTGGTTGCCGCTCTATCTCCCCGAGCTGTTCCCAACGCGTGTTCGTGCGACGGGCCAGGGGCTGAGTTTCAACTTCGGCCGCATTCTGGCCTCGGTCGCCGCGCTCTACATGGGGCAACTGGTCGGTGCGTTGGGTGGGGATTACGCGTTGGCTGGCGCCAATATCACGTTGGTGTATATCGCCGGCATGGTGCTGATCTGGTTTGCCCCGGAGACCAAGGGGAAGCCGCTGCCGGAATGAGTTGCGGCGAGGTGGCCTGAGGCGGAAGAAGGCTGGACTTGCTGGGCCGTTTGTGGCAGAGTAAGGGGATTGAGCGATGCATTTTGAGCCAACATCTTGCCAGCCAAGGAGTTTACAGCCAAGACGAAAACGTGCGGCCTGACGGTTCTGCTGATCGCGTCCTTGTTGCTGGGTGGCGGCGTCCACCAGGCCCGGGCGGAAGACAAGGCCAAGGCGAAACCGGCCGAAGATCCGTATCAGTGGAAGAGTCTCTTTGACGGCAAGTCGCTCAAAGGCTGGAAAGCCCCCAAGTTTGGCGGCGAGGGCGAGGTCGAGGTCAAAGACGGCGCGATCGTCCTTGGCCTGGGCGAGTCGATGACCGGCGTTGCCTGGGACGGCGGCGAGCTGCCCAAGGTCAACTACGAGGTCACCCTGGAAGCGAAGCGGACCAAGGGGGTCGACTTCTTCTGCACCACCACGTTCCCGGTGAACGACACTTGGTGCAGCTTTGTCGTCGGCGGCTGGGCCGGGACGGTGGTCGGGCTGTCGTGCGTCGACTTCTACGACGCCTCCGACAACCAGACCACGACCTTCATGGCGTTCAAGGACAACCAGTGGTACCGGGTCCGCATCCGCGTGACCAAGGACAAGATCCAGGCCTGGATCGACGACGAGAAGAAGGTCGACCTGGACTACAAAGACCGCAAGATCTCGATCCGCTTCGAATGCGACCTGTGCAAACCGTTTGGCGTCAGCTCCTGGTGCACGGAGGGGCAGATCCGCGACGTCCGCGTGCGCAAGCTGAAGGCCGAGGAGATCGCCGAAGCCGCGGCCGAGGAGAAGTGAATTTTGCTCCAAGCGACCGATTCCGCAGTGTCCCCGGCCCTGGCCCCGTGGATGAAGTACCTGCTTCGCTTCGCCGGGTGTTTCAATCTCCTGGCGGGGGCGGGAATGATCAGCCTCTACCATGAAGGCTACAAACTGCTGGGCCTGGCCAAGCCGGAGTTGATCCTGCCGGTCCAGGTGATGGGCGTGCTGGTGGCGCTGTTCGGCGTGGGCTACCATATGGTCGCCTCCAATCCGGTCGAGAATCGCAACATCCTGCTGCTGGGCTTCTTGAGCAAGGCGATCAGTTCGGTGTTGGCCGTGTGGTACGTGCCGTTCGGGCTGATGCCCTGGTGGTTTGTTCTCGTCGTGTTCTTTTCCGACATGATCTACCTGCCTCCGTTCTACGTCATCCTGCGGCGTCTCTACCGATTGGCTTCCGCCGGATGAACGTTCCTTGATCTGTGGATGGCGACGGTGCCCTTGGGCTCTCTCGGAGGCGAGCGGGCCCTCGCATGGAGGGCGGCGTGGATCGCTGGTTTCCCCCCATGCGCGGTGCGTTTTGTTTTGCGTGCGCGGCGACTTCGCGTAGGGCCAAAAAAGTGGAGCTTTTCGAAAATCGCTAACTCGAGAAGGAGCAACAACTTCCGCCGCGACGGCGCGACGTAAGTTGGGGGCTCCGATGAGGTATGTCGCAAAGCGAGCTCTTCCGCCTGAGAAAGACTTGTAGGGCGGGTCAAGCGGACCACGAGAAACGCGGGTGAATTGGCGACGGCGGTCTGCGAAGGCTTGGGGTTGAGCACTGCCAGGAGTCGAGCGAGCCCCGCCGGATTCTGGGTTCGGCTGGTGGGGCTCGCTTGGTCGTCGGGCGTGTCAAGTTGAGCGTCAGGAAGAACGTCTCGGTGGGGTTCAACGTTGTTTGTCTGGCCCGCTCGATCCACCCTACCGGTTTGATCGGGTCGATCGGTCGTTGGGCGGGTCGAGGCAAACACCGCGGCGAAGATCTCGGTGGCGCTGGTTGTGGTGCTTGGGATCAAGTCGTCCCAGATCGGGTCGGCGTTGAGGCTGGTGGGGCTCGCTTGGTCGGCGGCCGTGTTAAGTTGGGCGTCAAAAGGAACGTTTCGGCTGCGTTTGCGTTTGTTCTTCTGGGCCGCTCGACCCACCCTGCCGGTTTGAGCGGTTCGCGGGGGCGAGGCGAACACGGCGGCGTAGGTCTCGGCGGCGTACTCGGTCGTGCTTTGGATCAGTTCGGGCCAATTGATCGGCGCGACGTCGAGTTGTGAGAAGGACGCCGAGCGGTCCGCGAGAAACTCGGGCGTGTCGACCAGCAGCGGCTTGCCGTCGAACTGGGCCACCAGCCGAGCGAT
>JBDKTH010001310.1:0-1855 GCA_039680305.1 Thermoguttaceae bacterium
GGGCAGCCCCAGAGGGCGGTTGCCAGGATCGTTGCAGAAGCCGGCCGAAAGGATATCTGGTTCCTTGGTGTTCGGCGTGTAGTAGGCCGTGAACCCGACATGGAGCCCATACCACGTCAGGCCTCGCAAGTCGGAGCCGACCTGACCTTGACGAACTTCCCCGAGCATCAACGTGCTGCTCGTCCCATCGGTGATCGCGGCCATGTTGTACTGCTTGCAGGTGCTGCCAGTTCGATACTCAAACGGGGCCCCAGTGAAGAGGGTTTCGCTGAAGGGGGCCACGCTGAAGGGAGATGTCCGGCTGGTGTTGGTTGTGCCCAGGTTGACCGCGTAGTTGTAGTTCGGTGTCTCGTTCCAAGTCTTCGTGGGCGTGTCGCTCGGGCAGACGTGCGTCGGGATGACGGTCCGGATGATCGCCAAGTTCGGGGCATCATAGTAGAGCTTCGATGTGTCCCATTTGTCATACATGTTCTTCTGTTCGATGAACGGCAGCGTGGCCCGGAGCCACACAAACCCTTTGGTGTCACTGAGCGCCGTGCCAAAGGGGAACAGCAAAAAGATGTCGTGGTAGTTGTGGGTCGCCAGCGCGTGCTGCTTGAGGTTGTTCTGGCACGTGCTGCGTCGAGCGGCCTCGCGAGCGGCTTGCACGGCCGGCAACAAGAGCGCAATGAGAATGCCGATGATAGCGATCACGACCAGCAGTTCAACGAGCGTGAAGCCCATTCTTGAATGGCGCATAGCCCCTCCTCGTGAGAAATGACCGACTGTTCCGGATGAGTGACAGCGTACTGAACAGCACGCGACCTCATTTTAGTCGTGGACATCCCCACTTGCAAGGGTTTTGAAATTGTGCCACGAAGGGTGCGTGCAACGTCCCGTTTGCCCGTTCAGCGGTCGCGGCCGGTGAGTTGGCGGATCAACGCGATTTCTTGCGGGTCAAAGGGCGTCCCGTCAGGCCGGAAGATGTCGTGAAACCAGACCTTGGGTTCGGGCGTGCCTGGCTTGCTTCCCCAGGGGAAGACCGTGTTCATCTTGCCCGCCACCAGGCCCCAACTGATCGCCCCGACGCGCTGGTGGTGGAAGATCGGCAGGACGTCCTGGAACGTGCAGGCGGGCCGACCCATGTACTCGGTGCAGAGCAGCGGGCGGCCGAAGGCCTTGAGGCTCGTGATGAAGGCGTTGACGCTCTTGGGACCGCCGTAGGTGTGAAACGTCAGCACATCGCAATGGTCGGCGAGGAACGTGTTGAGCGGGTTCAGCTCGCGCGTATCGATACAGGAGGTCAGCGGCTGGGAGGGGTTGACCGTGCGGGCCCACTCGAACACCTTGCGCAATAGGGGCAGGCTCTCAGCGCCTTTCCGGCGGCTTTCCGGCTCGTTGTAGAGATCCCACAACAGGATGCGTTCGTCGTTGCGAAACGTGGTCAGGACGTCTGTGACGTAGCGTTCGAGACGGCCCCACCGCGTCGGATCATTTACTTTGGACGCCCCGGGGCTTTGGACCCAGCCGGAATTGTGGACCCCGGGCACCGGATCGGGCTGTTTGCCCAACCGGGCCTCGCCTTCGAAACCATAGCACCCGTTGGTAAAGAAGGTGAAGATCACGCGGAGGTGATGCTTCTGACAGATGTCGAGGAACTCGCCCACCCGTTTCTTGAATCCCACCGGATCGGCTTCCCAGACCAGATCGTGCGAGAAGATCCGCAGGGTGTTGAAGCCGAGGCTCTCGGCCAGGCCTAGTTCCCGGTCGATCGTCTTGGGATCGAAGCTCTCGGCCTGCCAGGTCTCAATCTGATTGATCGCGGTGGAGGGAACGTAGTTGCACCCGACCGGCCACGGCTGCTTAGCGAACCACT
>JBDKTH010000454.1:0-2984 GCA_039680305.1 Thermoguttaceae bacterium
CATCGACGCCGTCACCTACGACTCGCCCAAGGCCCCCGGGGCCCGGATGCGGCGGGTCTCGGAGGTGATCGACTGCTGGTTCGACTCCGGCTCGATGCCGTTTGCCCAGTGGGGCTATCCCAACCAGACCGACTCCTGCCAGCGTCTGGCCAGCCATTTCCCGGCCGACTTCATCAGCGAAGCGATCGACCAGACCCGGGGCTGGTTCTACAGCCTCCTGGCGATCAGCACCCTGCTGTTTGGCGACGAGAATGGGCAAGGAAACACCGCCGGCGACTTCTGCCAGAACGTGACGCCGGCCGTCCCCTACCCTCACCCGTTCCGCAACTGCATCGTGCTTGGGCTGATGTTGGGCGAAGACGGCCAGAAGATGTCCAAAATGAAGCGGAACTACCGCGAGCCCAAGGAGATCTTCGACCGCTACGGGGCCGACGCCCTGCGCTGGTACTTCTTCGCCAACCAGGCCCCGTGGACGTCGATCCGCTACAGCGAACGGGCGATCAAGGAGAGTATCCCCGAATTCCTCCTGCGGTTGTGGAACGTTTACAGCTTCTTCGTGATCTACGCCACCATCGACGGCTTCGATCCGGCCGCCCAGATCAAGGGCAAGCCCGGCCAGTTGACGCCCGAGGTGCTGGCCACGGCCCGCGGCTATCGCCCGGCCTCCGAGCGCAATGAGTTGGACCGCTGGATCCTCAGCGAGTTGAACCGCACGACGGCGGCCGTGATCCAGTCGATGGACGCCTACGACAATTTCACCGCGTGCGCGCGGCTGAACGAGTTTGTCGACGCCCTGTCGAACTGGTACGTGCGGCGCAGCCGCGACCGCTTCTGGAGCAGCGAGGCGTCGGCCGACAAGTCGGATGCCTACTGGACGCTCTATGAATGCCTGCTCACGACCAGTAAACTCGTGGCCCCGTTCGTGCCGTTCTTGGCCGAGGAGATCTGGCAAAATCTGGCCGTCGAGGCGTTTGGCGGCAAGACGGCCGAGAGCGTGCACCTTTGCGATTACCCGCAGGGCAACCCGGCCGTGGTCGACGAGCAGCTTTCGGCCGAAATGGCCCTGGTCCGCGAGATCGTCTCGCTGGGCCGCAGTGCCCGGATGGGCGCGAAGCTCAAGGTGCGCCAGCCGCTGGCCCAGGTGGAAGTCGTGCTGGCCGATCCGAGCCACCAGGCGTGGCTGGAGGAGCACGCTCCGCTGATCTGCGACGAGCTGAACGTCAAGCGGGCCGACTTCATCCAGAAGGCCGACCAGTACATCAACTACACGGTCCTGCCCGACCTGAAGCGGCTCGGCCCCCGGCTGGGCAAACGTCTGCCGGCCGTGCGCAAAGCCCTCGGCCAGGCCGATGCGGCCCAGTTGATGGCCCAGTTGGACGCCGCCGGCAAGGTCACGCTTGAGCTGCCCGACGGCCCGGTGACGCTTGACAACGAGGATCTTCAGATCCGCCTGCAGGCCAAGGAAGGCTGGGCCGCCGCGCAGGGCCGCAGCTCGGTGGTCGTGCTGTCCAGCGAGCTGACCGACGAGCTGATCGCCGAAGGCCACGCCCGGGAACTCGTTCACGCGATCCAGACCCGGCGCAAGGACATGAACCTCCAGTACACCGATCGGATTGTCGTCGGCGTGGTGACCGACTCGACCGAGCTTCGTTCGGCGGTTGACCAGTTCCGCGACTATATCCAAGGCGAGACCCTCGCCGTGCGATTGCAGCACGCAGCCCTGACCGGCGTCGAACCGGTCGAGTTGAAGGTCGGTGATGATCCGGTAACGTTGTATGTTCAAGTTGCTGCCAGCGAAAAGGGTTAGGGGCGTAGCGTCAGAGTTTTGACAATGAGATAGAGCCATTAGCAGTTAGCTGTTAGCAATCAGCAGCGACCTCCTTCCTCATGCAAACCTTTTGACAGCTGCCCGCTGAAAGCTGATTGCTGAAAGCTAATTGCAGAGAGCCACTCGCTCGTTTTCCCCGGGAGCCATCGATCGTGACCGCCGCATCCTCGAAGCGTCCGCTCCGCGTGGCCGTGCTCATCTCTGGCACGGGGCGGACCCTCAAGAATCTTCTGACGCGGATCCAGGCCGGCACACTCCATGCCGAGGTGGTCCTGGTGGTTGCCAACGTGCCCAGTGCGGGCGGGCTCCAATATGCCACGGAAGCCGGCGTGCCGCAGGCGGTGTTCCAGGCCAAGTCGTTCGCCTCGCCGGATGAATTCAGCCGGGCGGTCTTCAAGGCGTGCCGCGAGGCCCAGGCCGAGCTGGTCGTGCTGGCCGGGTTCATCAAGCGGCTGACCATTCCCGACGACTTTGTCAACCGCGTGGTCAACATCCATCCGGCCCTGGTTCCTTCCTTCTGCGGCAAGGGCTTTTATGGGCATCACGTCCACGAGGCGGTCCTGGCCTACGGCGCGAAGCTCAGCGGCTGCACGGTGCACTTCGTCGACAACGAGTACGACCATGGCCCGGTGATCCTCCAAAAATCCGTGCCCGTGCTCGACGACGACACCCCCGACACCCTGGCCGCCCGGGTCTTCGATGCCGAGACGGAAATCTATCCGGAAGCCGTCCAGCTGATCGCCCAGGGCCGCGTCACGGTGGACGGCCGCCGCGTGCGGGTCGCGAAGCAGTAGGGAGTCAGCGGAACATAGCTCCTTTCGCGGACCCAGCGTCCTTCGACGTTCGGCATTCCGCGTTCTGCCTTCTGCTTGCCTCTCTTCGCGCCGTGCAACACGACAAGGGTTTGTGTTGCACGGCAAGGGATGTCGTGGCGAGACGGAAGTCGTTGGTGTAACGGTAGTTACATAGATTAGATGATTCATGGCAATTGTACCCCTGGGGAGTTAGTTGTTGCACGGCGACGGGCTCCAGGGCGGTCGGACGGCGGCGGGATGAGGCGGCAGCGGGCCGCCGGCGAGCGCAGCGGGACACGCGACGGGGGTGGATAGGGAAGATGAGCAGAGTTGAGATGCGAAACGCCGCGCGAAGCAAGCGA
>JBDKTH010000480.1:0-6455 GCA_039680305.1 Thermoguttaceae bacterium
TAGCCAATCGTGTGCCACTGCATGCCTGGAGGGCAAGCAGTGGCACACCGCCGGGCGGTCGCAAGGTTAACAACTTGCGCAGCAACCCTGCCTGTGTGGGGTGAGCAAAGAATCTGATGCCACGTGACAAAATCCTGTCTGTTGACCGGAAGGGGCCCTTGGCGACACAATAGAGGAATATATTGTGTGGCGGGCATGGCCGGGTGGCGCGGAGGAACGTGACTGAGATGGCGTGGCACCGATCGGGTACCCGGCGAGCAGCCGCGGTGGTCGCCGTGGTAAGTATGGCGGTCGCCGCTTTGGCCATGGCCTACTCGCTCGGCCCTGCGGCCGGCCAGCGGCAATCGCAACTCTTCACCGGCCGGACGATGGGGACCTATTACCGCCTGACCATCGTCGGCCAAAACGACCTGACCGATGCAGAGGCCTTCCACGGAGAACTGCAAGCGGCCGCGGAACGCGTGGAAGCGTTGATGTCGACCTACCGGCCGGAGTCGGAGTTGTCGCGGTTCAACGCGTCCCGGCAGACCGATTGGGTGCCGGTGGCCCGGGAGACGGCCGCGGTCGTCCACGAGGCGATCGACGTGGGGCGCAAGAGCGGCGGTGGGTATGACGTGACCGTGGGCCCGTTGGTCAATCTCTGGACGTTCGGGCCCGACCATCACCGACCGATCAGGTGCCCCAGCGAGGCGGAGATCGCCAAGGCCAAGGCCCGCGTCGGGTTGGACCGGCTTGAGGTGCGACTCGATCCGCCCTCACTTCGCAAGCAGCGCCCCGACGTGTACGTCGACCTGTCGAGCATTGCCAAGGGCTATGCCGTCGATCAGGTGGCCGAGACGCTGGACCGCCGCGGGCTGGCCGACTACTGCGTCGACATCGGCGGGGAGGTCCGCGCCAAGGGACTCAATGCCCGCGGGTTTCCCTGGCAGATTGGCATTGAGCGGCCGCTGCCCAATGAGCAGTCGATCGAGCAGGTTGTGCCCCTATCCAATCTGGCCATGGCCACCTCGGGCGACTACCGCAACTACTTCGAAGAAGACGGCGTGCGTTACTGTCACGAGATCGATCCTCGCACCGGCCGTCCGATCTGCCACACCCTGGCCTCGGTGACGGTCATCGATCCGTCGTGTGCTCAGGCCGACGCCTGGGCCACGGCCCTCCTGGTCGCCGGGCCGTATGCTGGCTATGAGCTGGCGGTCAAAAACCGTCTGGCGGCCTTTTTCATCGTCAAGACGCCCAGCGGGCTGGTGGAGAAATGGACGCCCGAGTTCGCTCCGCTCCTCGGCGAATCCACCGCGCGCGAGTTACGCTAAGAATCCCTCTTTTGTCGAGCACCCCAAGGACTCTCCCATGCCCCCGACCGTCAATCCTCAACCCGCTTCGCCCGCTCGAATGACGCCGCTTCAAAGCGGTCTGCTGGCCTTGATGCGAATCGCCATCGGTTGGCACTTCTTGTACGAAGGCGTGGTCAAGCTTCTCGACCCGAACTGGACTGCCGCCGGCTATCTGCGGGCCAGCAGCGGCCCGTTGGCCGGGCTGTTCCGCTGGATGGCCTCGGAGCCCACGCTCCTGAGAGTCATTGATCAGTTGAACCTTTGGGGCCTGATCCTCATCGGCGCCTGCTTGATGCTCGGACTGTTGACCCGGTTCGCGGCGGTCTGCGGGATGGGACTCCTGGCCCTCTACTATGCGGCCAATCCGCCGCTGTTCCTGGCCGGGGCCCCGGGCATGGCCGAAGGGCATTATCTGCTGGTCAACAAGAACCTCGTCGAACTATTGGCCCTGGCCGTGGTCCTGGTCCTGCCGGCCAACCACCTGGGCTTCGACGGACTGCTGTTTGGCTGGTGGCGGAAGAAGCAACCGGCCGCCGCTGCGCCGGCCGCGGCCGAACCGGCCGTTGCGCCGTCGTCGCTATCCCGGCGCCAGTTGGTGGCCTCGGCGGTCGGCGTTCCCTTTGTCGGCGGCTTTGTGCTGGCCGTGTTGCGTCGTCACGGCTGGTTCAGCCACGAAGAAAAGAACCTGGCCGACAAGAAGGTCGACGGCCAAAGCGGCGCGACCCTGAAGCTCGATTTCTCGGCAAGCCTCAAGGATCTCAAAGGCAAACTCCCCGAGGGCCATATCGGCAAGCTCAAGCTGAGCCGGATGATCCTCGGCGGCAACCTGATGGGCGGTTGGGCCCACGCCCGCGACCTGATCTATGTGTCCAAGCTGGTCAAGGCCTATCACCACCGCACGAAGATTTTTGAGACGTTCTCGATCGCCGAGGCTTGCGGCGTCAACACGATCCTCACCAACCCGTTGCTCTGCGACGTGATCAACGACTACTGGCGCAGCACGGGCGGGAAAATCCAATTCATCTCCGATTGCGGCGGCAAGGACGTGTTGGAAATGGTCCAGAAGTCGATCGACGCCGGGGCCAGCGCCTGTTATATCCAAGGCGGCGTGGCCGACAAGCTGGTGGCCGAGAAGAAGTTCGACCTCATCGCCCAGGCCCTGGAGTTGACCCGGAAGAACGGTCTGCCGGCGGGCATCGGCGGCCACAAGCTGGGCACGATCAAGGCCTGCCGCGAAAAGGGCCTCAAGCCCGACTTCTGGATGAAGACCCTCCATCACCGCAAGTACTGGTCGGCGATCGGGGAAGGAGAAGACGAAGGGATCTCGCACGACAACTTCTGGTGCTGGAAGCCCGAGGAAGTGATCGACTACATGAAAGACGTCCCCGAACCGTGGATCGCGTTCAAGGTGCTCGGCGCCGGGGCGATCCACCCGCGCGACGGTTTCCGCTATGCCTTCGAGGCCGGCGCCGACTTCATCTGCGTCGGGATGTACGACTTCCAGGTGATCGAGGACGTGAACATCGCGCTGGACGTCCTCAATGCCAAGCTCAAGCGGCAACGAGAGTGGATCGCCTGAACCGGCCGGTTGCGGGAGAACCCCGCCGGCGTCGGGTGGCCAGGAAACGTAGTTGAACGACGCCAGATTATGGCGTATCTTGTGAGACGTTGAGTGTGCCCCGCGGAGTTGTACTGCGGCGGCGTTTAGTGGTATCCGACAGGGCTTGCCCCAGGGGGCCCCTCACACAACCCTGTGTTGAGGCCCCGCGGCAGGTATCTGAAAGAGCCCGCAGCGAACCGAACTGGTTCACGGCGGGCTCTTTTTTTGTCGGTACGTTTCCCAAGTTCGTGAAATAAGAGGAGAGGCAGAATGGCAGACATGGCAAAACCGAGGATCGTTCATCTCTGGCCGTCCCAATTCGTCGTAGGCGGGGCGCCGCGGTTCATCGCGGAACTGGCCAACTGGGCCGCGCCGTGGGCGGACGTGCACGTTCTTTATCGTTGGGGGACCGACGGCTTCTGGCAGCCGAAGACGCATGCCACATTCCACCGTTGCGACTCGCCCGAAGACACGCTGGCGAAGATCGACGCGCTCCAGCCCGATCTGGTCCACCACCACTACCCGGCGGGTCGGTTTGTCATTCCGGAACTGGCGGGCCGATTTCCGCTGATCGGAACAAGCCATGGGTGGGACTACGGCTGCAAGGAATCCTTGGGCTACGCGTGGGTTCATCCGGTTTCTGGCCCGCAACCGAGCACCATCCGGCTCGGCCTGGATCTGACGCAATACACCCTGAAACAACACCACAATCGCAAAGAGATCGTCGTGGGAATCGTCGGCCGCCGGGGACCGGAAAAGTACCCCGACACATTCTTGGCCCGCCTTGAACGAGGGATTCCCGAGGGGGTTCGAGTGAAGTGCGTTGGGGACGGCTGGAAACACCGGAAACGCGACGAGATCACGGCACGCCTGGAGAAGATCCAAGGCGTGGAACTTGTAGGCGATATTTCCCAAGACAGAATGCCGGCGGTCTATCACCAGTTCGACGCCCTTCTGGTGCCGTCGAGCACGGAGAGCGTTTCTTACGCAGCCCTTGAGGCGATGGCCAGCGGCTTGCCGGTGGTCGCCCGGAACGTGGCCGGGCTGCCGGAAACGCTCGGATCCAGTGGGATCCTCTGCGATACCGACGACGCGCTCTTGCACACGCTCAAGATCCTGCGGGATGCACCCGCGCTCAGGAGCCAATTGGGGGCCGAAGGACGCCAGCGGGTCGGCCTCCACTACGCGCTGGACCGGATGCTGCGCGAGTACAGCGACGCCTACGCCCAGCACACCCACGGCGTGGTCCGTGCTCCGGACCCGTCGCTGGACTGTTCCCTGGTGATCCCCGTCTACAACACGCCAGTTAAGTGGCTGAAGGAATCGTTCGACTCGGTCCTGGCCCAGGAGGGGCGGTTTGAGATCGTGGTGGTCGACGACGGGAGCACGACGTCCGACACGGTTGCGGCCCTGCACGCCTACGCGAAGCTCCCGAACGTCCGTCTCCTGACCAATGAGCAGAACCAGGGCGTCGGGGCCAGTTTGAACCGAGGCGTGCTGGCGGCGGCCAGCGACGTCATCGTCAGGCACGACTCCGACGACATCATGTTGCCCGGCCGGATCCAACGCCAGGTCGACTATTTGCGGGAGCATCCGGAGACGGTCCTCGTCTCCGGTCAAATGCACGTGATGGATGAAAACGGCGATCCGCTGAAATCGTATCACGTGGCCTATGACCCGGCCCTGCCGATGTGGGCGCAGAAGAACAACGTCAACCCGATTCTCCACTCGTCCGTCGCCTGCCGCCGCCACGCGATGGTCAGGGCCGGCCTGTATCCGTCCGACTCCCAGTGCCAGGACTTCGCCCTGTGGTGCGCCATGCAGGTGAAGGGCTACCGGATGGACGTGCTCGACGAGTACTTCTTCCGGTATCGCGTCTCGAACTGGGAGGCCAAGACCAAGACGCGAATCATCCACGATCGAGAAATCCGAAAACGATTCAGGGCAATGTGCCGAACCTGAATGGCCCTGCATGATTCTGGGAGACGGCGCTGATGGGTTCTGACGAACAAGACCGGTAATCGACGTTCAGGACTCCCCGGGAGACTACGGAACACTAATCTTCACTAATCAACGCTAATTGCCTTTATTAGTGTTGATCAGTGAAGATTAGTGTTCCTCACTTTCCTGAGAGTATCTCACAGAGCGATTGCCGGTTGTGTTCGTCAAAACCCATCAGTCTGTCCTCGCCGCGGCGGGTCTTGCAAGCTCGGCGCCGCCCTACCTCTCGCTCCGCCTCAACGATCTTGGGCTTTATTCTCGGGTTGGCCGCGAAGGGCCTTGAGGAGGCCGGTTCCGAGACGGAAGCCGATGCCGCCTTTCCAGGCGGGAAAGTCCAGGCCGTGCTGGTGCAGGACGAGCTTGGTCACCTGCCCCGCCTGGTCTTTGACGAACGTGATCCGCGCATCGACCGCCCGGTAGAAGAACTCGGTTTCCGACTCCGGATAGATGCCCAAGGCCTGCTGACCGGTGGCCTGGACCAGGAGCCGGTCGCCGTCGCGGAACACGGCCAGGTCGAGGCCCGTAATGGCCTGGTAGGTGCCCACATACTGGTCGAGCGTGGCCGGCTCCAGGCGGACGGGCGTACGAAGCTTGAGCGGTTCGACCTTCTCGCCGAGCAGGACGCTCATCACCTGCTCGCCAAGCTTGTCGGCCGAGCCCCCGGCCGTGTTGCAAAGGACCACCACGCCGACCTTCCGGTCCTTCTGGAGACTCACGAAGCTATGAAACCCGCCCGTCTCGCCATTGTGCCAGACGGTGTTCTTCTTAGTATCCAGGTGCCAGGCCATCGCGATGCTCAGGGAGTCGTTGACCTTGTGGCGGGGCACGTGCGTGGCCTCGATCGCCGCTGCGAGCCGACTAGGATAAAGCCCGAGATTGGCCGCGACGAATCGCAACAGATCGTTGACGGTCGACCGGATCGCCCCCGCTCCCGGGAGTGTCGGAAAGTCCCACGCGGAGACCGGGCGGCAGTCGAGGTTGTGTCCCTGGGCGAAACGGGAACGCAGCGGCTCGGGGAGGGTAATCTGTGTGTCGTTCATGCCCAAGGGCTTGCAGATCAGCTCCTGGAGCAAGGCTTCATAGCTCGTGCCCGCGCGCCGGGCCAGGGCGTGACCCAAGAGTGCCATGCCCAAGTTGCTGTAGACGTAACGCTCGCCGGGCGTGCTGGCCAGCGACGTGGCGGCCAGCCCTTCGTAAAGCTGCTCCACCGTGTACGCAGCGTACGGATTGCCCGGACGTCGGGCGATCTGCGGCAACAGGTTTTGGGGAATCCGTGGCAGACCGGAGGTGTGCGTGGCCAGGTCGAGGAGCGTGATGGCCCGATCGTTCCGCGTGGGCACGTGGACCGTCTCGGGCAGGAGCGAACTCAGCGGGTCGTCGAGCCCGACCCGTTCTTCCTGGACCATGTCGGCCAGCGTCAACGCCGTAAAGACCTTGGTGACCGAGCCAATCTCAAACACGGTCTGGCCATCGGGCGTCTGGTCGGAATTGCACGCCGTTTTGCCGTACCCCCAAACGGC
>JBDKTH010000849.1:0-2919 GCA_039680305.1 Thermoguttaceae bacterium
TCCTGGTAGCCGAGGAACAGATAGACGTCGCCCTCGTGCAAGGTCTCCTGGCTCCATTTGACGCCCGCGTCGCCGGTCGCCCGGGTCACGCCGGCAAAGAAGCTCACGTCGCCGGGCAGGCCGATCTCGGCCGGCGGGAGATGGCCGTGCAGGTTGCGGAAAATTGCATGCTTTGCCGTGCGGGCTTCCTGGATCCAACAGGCCGCTTTGCGCACGTTCTCCATCTCGCACTGCCGGATCGCCTCCAGCCCGCGGCGCGCGGCGTTGAGATACTGCCTTGCGTACTCGCCCTTCGCGACCGGGTCTGGCTTCAGGTCGGGCTCCAGCAAGAGATCCTTGGTCCGCTGGTAGCGGCGATGGCCCTCGTCGAGAAAGATGCTCAGGTAAATGGCCAACTGCTTATGCTGGCGACGGCAGGCGCCGAGCAATTCCGCGACATAGGTCCACTGGCCCATGGCGATTGCCGGCGGGGCCAGGGGAATCTGCCGCTCGCCGGACGGGAGGACCGCGAGGCGGCTGTCGCACGGGATGTCGATCGGGATCGCCCGGACATTGGCCGGCAGCGGGCCGCGCAACAAGGGGTTCTCCGTCGCGGCAAAGGCCACGATCAGGGCCCCGGTCGCGGTGACCTTCTTCCACTGCTCGCCGATGTTGGCCAGCGCCAGGCCGTAGTCGCTCAGCAAGACCACGTCTTTGTTTCCCAGCGACGGTAGCGGCCGGTCGAGGGCAAGCATTTTCGCGCCGCAGGGGCCGCCGGCCCGGCCCAAGACTTCGAGCACCATGCCGCGTTCGCCGGCCAGATAGAGGCGGCCGCCCGACACGAGGCGTTCGGCCGACTCGTCGGCGGCCGTGACGATCGCCTCCAAACCCTTGTCCAACGCCAGGGCCACGCGGATCTGACCGTCGATGTATTCCTCTGCCGGTCCGGCCGCCGCCTGGCCGGGCCAGGCCACAGCGAGAGACACTCCAAGACAACAAGCGAGCTTGCCAAACACCGAGATCAGAGTTTGTCGCATCATGGATGTGTACCTCAGGACGGGGCTAAAGATCCCTGCGAGTCTAACATCGCGAAGGGGGGGCCGTCCAGTTGCCGGGAGTGTGCGGGGGGAATCGCCCGTCGCGAAAAACGTCGGCGGAAGCGTACCTGGCGATACGTTGGGGGATGCTGTCCCCCAAGATGCGATTCTGACGAAGAAAGCAGAACCAGGAAAAAAGTCCTGACAGCATCCTCGGCCCTCCGGCCCGTTCCGCGAGCCATGTGGCGCGAGTCTGGTGCGAACGATTCACGCGGGCTGGTGGACGCCCACACGGTGCGGGCCAAAAACGCCGTATTTTGTGGGAAAGACGGGGCAGTGGCCGCGGTATCTCCCAAGGGCAATCCCGCTGAGGGCGGCTCATGTGTTTCCCCCAAGGGCATGAAGAAAAAACTGGGGTAGGAGTTCCCCTGCGTTTCTATTACGTTGGGAAACCCGCAGTTTTTTGTGGCGCGGTCTGGAGTAACGGGGCTCGTCGGACGAGCCGCGTTCCGCGCCTCCTACCAGTTTGGAGGATCGAAAGTGACCCAATCTCGACGTTCGTACACGCTTGGAGGAATTCGCATCGGCAAGGACGCCCTGCGACGCCGCCAGCACTCTACTCTTCGGCTTGAGTCTCTGGAGACGCGAGCCCTGCTGTCTGCCGATGTCGCCGTGAGCCAGGATCTGGGCAGCGTCGAGGCGCCCAACGCCGCGCAAGACACCTCGGCTTACGTGGGCACGGAAGCCCCGTCGGGCGCCGCGGAGATGAACACCGCGTGCCACGGTGGAGCGACGCAGTCGCCGGCCCCGGCCATCACCGATCAGGTCACGCTGATGAAGTGGGACCTCAGCGGGCTGCCGGCCGGCAGCACGGTCCAGTCGGCCTCGCTCACGATCAACGTGACCAATCCGACCGGCGGCACCTACGAACTCCACGCCTTGAACCGCGACTGGCAGGAAGGCTCGAACTGGCGCAACACCGGCACCGGCAGCCGCTGGCAGGGCCCCGGGGCCAGTGGCAGCGAGGACCGTGACGCCACGGTCCTGGGCACCGTCACGACCACGGTCCAGGGCACGGCCGAGATCCAGTTGAACGAAGCTGGCATCGCCGAAGTCCAATCCTGGATCGACGACCCGGCGAGCAACTACGGCTTCGCCATTCAGGGCACCGGCATCGACGCCGGCAACGGCGACGCCGAGACCTCGGTCCGCCCCAATCTCACGCTGGACTACACGTCCGCCGATACGACCACCCCGCCGACCGACTCGACCGGCGATACTGGCGAGGTGACTCCTCCGACGGACTCGACCGGTGACACGGGCGAGGTGACTCCCCCGACGGACTCGACCGGTGACACGGGCGAGGTGACTCCCCCGACCGACTCGACCGATGACACGGGCGAGGTGACGCCTCCGACCGATTCGACCGGCGATACCGGCGAGGTGACGCCGCCGAGCGATTCGACCGGCGATTCCGACGAGGCCACCACGCCTCCGACCGACCCGACGGGCGACACGGGCGAGGTGACGCCTCCGACTGACTCGACCACGGATCCTTGCTGCCCCTGCACCCCGCCGACCGATTCGACGGGCGACACGGGTGAGACCACACCTCCGACTGATTCGACTGGCGATACTGGCGAACCGGTGACCCCGCCGACGGACTCGACCGGCGACACGGGTGATGCCATGCCTCCGACCGACTCGACGGGCGACACGGGCGAGGTGACTCCTCCGACCGACTCGACGGGTGACACGGGCGAGGTGACGCCTCCGACCGACTCGACGGGTGACACGGGTGAGGTGACTCCTCCGACGGACTCGACGGGCGACACCGGTGAGGTGACGCCTCCGACGGACTCGACGGGCGACACGGGCGAGGTGACTCCTCCGACCGACTCGA
>JBDKTH010001033.1:0-4323 GCA_039680305.1 Thermoguttaceae bacterium
AGGCCGCAGGTCCGCCCGCCGAGGCGTACGGAGGCATGGACGGGCAGGGAGTCCGTCAGCAGCTTCAGGCCGACGAACCGGCCGAGCAGACCAATGCTGCGACTCAACTCCGCTCTGGCCAGCCGCAACAGGTCGCTCCCCAAGCCATCGGCCAACAGGCCGGCGGTCCTCAGGTCGATATCCAATTCGGTAAGCAGATCGCCGGCGGCGAGATCGGCACTGCGGGGCAGGCCGGGCCAACGTATCACGTGCGGGTCGAACTACGCGTGGTCTCGCCCGTCACAACCGCCGAGTCGGCCAAGCCGGCCGCAACCGCCGCTGATCCCGTCTCCCCTCCGCCGGCTGCTCCCGCCGCCGGAAAGCGGTGAGAGTCGGTTTCGAAAGCTCTCAGCGGCCGTTCCTTGCAACCCGTCCCGTCCAGGGATACACTTCCAGATGGGGGTGTTACCCGAATGGACTCTGACCAAATCCGCCAACTGATCGACCAGGCCCACGAGGCAATCGAGGGGGGCCAGTACGCGCACGCGATCGAGTTGGCCGATCAACTGGAGGCCGTGTGCCCGGAGGATGCGGAGCCGCTGGCCCTACGGGCCGAAGCGGTGTTGAAGGCCGACAACGCCGAAGCCGCGTTTCACGAGGCCCGGCGGGCCGTGGATCTGGCCCCGGAGAGCGATCGGATGCAGTCGCTGCTCGGGCTCTCCGCGTGGCGTTCGGCCCGCCTGACGCTGGCCCAGCAGTCGTTGGAGCGGGCGATTGAACTGTCCAACGGCAAGCCCGGACTGCTGGTCGACTACGCCTGGTTCATGGCCTCCGAACGCGGGCCGCGGCTGGGCGAAGAGGCGGCGCTGCGGGCGATCGCCGCCGCCGACAAGTCGTCCACCGCCTGGGCCGCCTTGGGCATGGCCCAGTTCCGCCTCCACCGCCGCCAGGAAGCCACCCAGAGCCTGAGTCGGGCACTCCAGCTGGACCCCAACGATCCTTACGCCCAGTTGGTGATGGCCAAGCTGCTCCAGGATCGACGCCAAGACAACAAGGCCATTGCCCTGGCCAGCCTCCTGGCCGACACGCCCGGCACCGAAGACCTCGTCGAGCAGATCCGCCAGCAGGCCAAGCAGCGACAGGTGGCAATGAAACTTGTCGAGCGCAAGGCCCTCCCCGAAAAGCCCGAAGCCGAGCCTCGCCAATGGAGCCGGGCGATGGGCATCGCCGGCACGATGATCGCGATGCTGCTGCTCCTCGCCCAGCCCACCAGCCCGCTGGGCATTTCTCTCTGCGTGCTCGGGCCGCTGTTGGTGCTCTGGGGGCTGCACAGGCTTTTGAGCTGATCCAGCTTATTTCTTCGCGGGCCCTGACCTTGCCGCTACACCCTCGGCCGGGTACCATCCGGATGCGATCGAGTCGATTGCCTTGGTGGTCCGATCCCTCCGTAGGTTCGCCTGATGCGATTGTTGTTTCTCGTCCCCCTCCTCTACCTGACGGCGGTCATCCAGACCTCGCTGGTCGATCTGCTGCGGATCGGCCAGGTCGAGCCGGACATGCTTGCGCTGCTAGCAGTCACCTGGCTACTTCTCGTGCCCGGTCCGTGGGCGTTCTTGGTGGCCGGGGCGATCGGGCTGGCGGAGGATCTGCTTGCTGTCGGCCCGACAGGATTGGGGCTGGCCAGTTTTCTCGTGGTCGGCTACGGACTATGGCGGCTCCGCACCCGTTTCCGCTTGGAGTCGCTTGGGCTGCAGGTCTTGGTCGTCCTACTTGGCGTTAGCGCATTGACCTCGATGCAAGCCGTGGGCCACCGGCTGCTGAACCCCTCGTCGGCCACGTTCGCCACGCTCCAGCTTCAAGCCCTTGGCGCAGGACTGTACACCGCCGCGGTGAGCATCCCTGTGCTGATGGTTGTCAGTTGGCTCCGTGAAGCTTTCAAGCGTCCGCAGCTCTTCATGGAGCCGGATGGCTAGATTCTTGGGGGACGGCTAAGCCGCAAGCGGCTTTCATTCTGCATTCATCCTTCTGCATTTCCTTCATGCGTCCTGACCGATATTTCGATTGGCGCCGGCTCACAGTGGGCGAATCCTTGCCGTCGGCGGTCGTCGATCCACGGCGGCGGATGCGGATTCTTGGGGGAATGTTCGTGCTCCTGCTGGTCGTGGTCTTTGCGCGGCTCGTGCAGTTGGAGAGAACGGACGGGGCCGAGTTTCGCGCCGAAGCCGCGCGGCCGCTGACGCGGATCAAGCACTTGCCCGGGGTCCGCGGCCGGATCCTGGCCCGGGATGGCACGGTCTTGGCCTACGACAAGAAGGTCCAGGGCCTGGCCGTCCACTATCGTTATCTCCAGCAGCCACCCAATCCCCGCTGGCTCCGCAACATGGCCCGGGCGCGGCTGCCCCGTGGCGAGCGACGCAATCCGCAGCGGCTGGCCGCGGCCGAGCAAGAGGTCAAGGCCGAGTGTGCGGCGGTGGCCGCGCGTGTGGCAAAGCTCTGCGGCGTGTCGAGCGGGGAGTGGAACACCCGGGCACGGCAGGCGCAAGCCCGGGTGGAGCGGATCGCCGAATCAGTCAATCGACGGCGCGAACAGGGAGTGGCCGCGAAAGCCCAAGAGGACGAGGAGGACGACGCGGCGGGTTCCGAGGGGCTCTGGCAACAGATCACCACGACGGTGCGCGATCTGCTTCGGTCGTCGATGGAACAGCCGCCGCCGGCGCGGATCACCGTGGCCGAGGAACTCGATGCGCACGTCATGGTCGAAGACGTGCCGCTGGCCGTCGTCGCCGAGATCGAGGCCCACGCCTCGTTCTATCCCGGGGTGCGGATCGTCCAGCGCCAGCGGCGGGCCTATCCGTCCGGGTCGCTGGCGGCCCACGTGCTCGGGCATCTCGGTGCCCCGGAGAAGGAAGAGCTCACCACGGTCGGACCCGATGGACGCTTCCATCCCGATGACCGCTTTGGACGCCTGGGCCTGGAGCGGCAGTACGAGCGCCTGCTCCACGGCCAGCGGGGCGTGCTTGTCGAAGAGACCGACCGCAGCGGCCGCGTGCTCAACGCCCATCGTCAAAAAGAGCCGGGCGTGGGACGCGACCTGGTGCTTACGATCGACTCCCGGCTCCAGGCCTCGGCGGAAACGCTCCTGGCCAGTGCGTTGGAGCGTCGTACGCTCGGCCAGACCAAGCCGGAGCCGGCCGGCGGGGCGATCGTGGTGATGAACATCGAGACGGGCGCCCTGTTGGCGGCGGCCTCTGCTCCTGCGTTCGATCCCAACCTGTTTGCCGTCGATGGTCGCTCGGGCGTGGCGGCGCTGCTGGGCGACGCGGCCCATCCACTGTTCGACCGTGTGGCCCGCATGGCCATTCCGGCCGGCTCGGTCTTCAAGGTGGTCACGGCCGCCGCCCTGCTTGAGTCGGCCGGACTGGATCCCGAGGAGCCGTTCACCTGCCAAGGCTACCTGCACACGCCCGACGCCTGGCGCTGCGCGATCTACCAGCGTCATGGAATCGGCCACGGCGAAATCCGGCTCGCCGAAGCGATCGCCGAGAGCTGCAACGTGTACTTCTTCCACTATGCCGGACGGATGGGGCCCGAGCCACTGGTGAACTGGGCCATGCGATTCGGCTTCGGCCAGGCCACGGGCGTCGATCTGCCCCAGGAGGCCGCCGGCACGCTCCCCACCCCGCACGCGATGCGCGAGCTCGAAGGACATCCCTGGGGCACGGCCGACACGCAATCGCTGGCCATCGGGCAGAGCGCCCTGCTGGCCACGCCGTTGCAAGTCGTCCGGATGATTGCCGCGGTGGGCAATGGCGGGCGGCTGGTCACGCCCCACGTGGTCAGCAGCCTGGGGCTGCCGCAGCTCGATGACGAGTCGCCGACCACCGACCTGGCCGCGATTGCCGACAGCGCCGTCCCCATCGCGCCGCCCCGGTCCATCGCCGAGTTGGACGCCGCGACGCTGGCCATGCTGGGCGAAGGCCTCAAGCGTGTGGTCAACGACCCTCACGGCACGGGCTATGGCACGGTCCGGGTGGAACGCCTCGAGATCGCCGGCAAGACGGGCACGGCCCAGTGCGGCGATGGGCGCGCGGAGCATGCCTGGTTTGCCGGCTACGTCCCCGCCGATAACCCCCGCTGGGCCTTTGTCGTCGCCCTGGAACACGCCGGCAACGCCGACACGGCCGCCGGCCCCGTGGCCCGGCGACTGGTGCTGCGCATGCAGCAGTTGGGATTGTTGTAGCCGTCCACGTCTCACCTGCCCGACGACGGAATCGCCGAAGGCAGACTTTTCAGCACGTCGGTCACGGTATCATACGAGCGAAGGTACTGGACCACGCCCGGCAA
>JBDKTH010001175.1:0-2681 GCA_039680305.1 Thermoguttaceae bacterium
TGCCGACCGGTCGGCGTTGCGGGACCATTCCGAAAGGGTTAAGATGAGAGCGGATGTGGATGGCTGATTCTCCTAGAGATCACCGTCTATCTCGCTCAACGTTCTCTTTCGGACATGGTGTGTGGCAGAACAGGCCTGGTGTGAGGGAATCATGAAGGAACCGGATTTTGCATCCAACGAGCAGCATCTGATTGAGGCATCCATTCGTGCGATCCGGGAGTTCGCTGAGCAACATCCGGACGAGGTCTTCAACTATTTTGCATTCGACTGCAACGCTGACTACGGCGAAATTCTGTTATGCCTCGACACGTCGGAGAACTCCATTGCCAGGGCAAAGGAGCATGAAGAATACATGACTGAACACCGGCACCAAGAGCTGTCCTATGACGAGTCCTCGCTTGAGTGGGCCATCGACACGGTGACCGATGCCACTATAGGACCAGTCCTGCCATTCAACAACAATACCGGCGATTTTCAACACCAGGGCTTTGCGGAGGTTTCATTCCTCGATGAGTGGCAGACTTTCCGGTTCGACGACGACTACCCAGGCCAGTTCGAGGACTCCGAGCAAGACTATCTCGAAAGCAAGGCAACGGTGATGCTCTCCAAAGCGATAGACGCACTCATTGATCGGGGGGCCTTCAACTGCCTTCGGCGAAGTTCGCCATTTTTGGTTGGGTTTGCCTTCCACGACGGGCCGCAAGTAATCGTGCGAATTCAGAATTGGTAGAGAAGTTCTTGGGCGACGCCGATCCGGCCGATCTGCTCGTCTTTGCTTGGCTCCGTTCGCAAATGCCGCTATCCTATGCGGGGGTGAGCGACTCGCTCGTCGAGAAACTCGGCGTCCAGGTGGAGGATTCTTTGACGATCCCCCTGACGAACGCCGAACGGGCGGCAGTGTCTCTATTGATGGAGGCCTGCCTCGATTGTCGGGCGGCTGTGGGGCAGCAGTGTGCGACTCTTCTCGACCAAGGGCGAAAGATCGAGATTGAGGCGGTCCTCCATTCTGCCTCTCGTCGCACGACGTTGGGAGAGGCACTCGCCCAGTAATCCACCCTAGACAATTCGTCGAACAGGAGCAGGCCATGAAAACCCGAATCATGTATATCGAGTATAAAGGCGGCGACATCAGCGGACCGGCCCGGATCGGACGAGTCACGTTCTCCCGGTCGGGCAAGTCGCTGTATTACCGGGGACGACGCTTTCACACCCTGGGCGGACGCGGCTTCAAGGCAAACTACCTGGACGTGGCCACCGGCGAGGAATACTGGATCTCCGGGTGCAAAAAGGATGGATCTGACCGGCTCTACTCCGGATCCGTCGAGATTGACGAAGACGTTGCCGAGGAGTATTGGCGCGAGATCCGAGGCAAGCCGGAACAGACGAGCCAGCGGCAACGTCGGCGCTCTGGGAAGTATGGCCACTAAGGACGGACAGGAACCTGATCGGCAGAGAAAGATCGGCAAAGAAAGATTTGAAATTGGGCCAGCCGATCGGCTAGACTCATCCTTGGCAGCCGAAAACGCTCGCCCCATCGATCTTTGACAATTCGCCTGTTTCGCAAGGGGGCTGGTAAGCAGAACCGGAACCCCTTCTGGTGGTGTATTCCCTGTGGCGTTCCAGCCGGCGGAGTGCCACGGGGCCCAATGCTTACGGCCCGTGGCTGTGGGCTGTGGGAATCGCCCCCGAGAGAGAAAGCCGCCGGATCGCGGCGACTGGCAATCATTTTCACCAGGAGAGGGGGCGATTTTCGCGATGGACTGCCAGCCTTCTGCGACATAGCTCTAGAGGACTGCCAAGTTACGTCCGTCGCGATCGTCGTAACATGATGTCTGAAAATAACTTATGGATATTGCAAAACTCCAACGTTTTTGGCCATACGCAAAGTCGCCGCACACGAGAAGAATATCGCCATACCTGTGAGGGGGATGTAATCGGAAGCTCGGCATTAGAGGGGGTGCGAGGCCAGATGCCGCTCAACCATCGCGTCCGCCGCTTCCCAGCACCATCGCTCGGCGAACGTCCTCCCCTCCTTCGCAATCTCCCTCGCCTGCCTGCCAACGCTCGACGCCTTCTGGAGAAATCGAATCGTGTTGACCACACAAACCGTTTGGCTCGAGGAATGACCAAGATCCATGATTTTCACCCCGGCTCGCCGCTCTCGGCGACTGCGGTTGACCAATCGTAACTGATTGCGTAATATCCAGTTACTGCATAAGGATATGCACTTCTACCTGACCTTCGAGACGCCGGACGAGAAAAGGAGTGTGGGATGTCGAACCGAGGGAATCTTGCTTGGTTGGTGCTGATGGCGGTGGTCATGGCCGGCTGTTCGCAATCGGCCAGCAACACCCCGGCCACCTCTGGCGAGGGTGCGGCTTCGGCCGGCACGAACGCTGCCGGTTCGGCAAAGGACGACACGCCGTTTGTCCTCGGCGACCTGATCAAGCCGTTCAAAGCGCCGACCTTGGAGGAACTCGACAAGCAGGCCCAGTGGATCGACCAGCCGGTGCTCGATTCGCTCGTCCTGCTGCGCGAGCGGCAGAAGGGCGAGAAGCCATTGGTCACCACCGAAGAAGCGTTGCGTCTGAAGAACGACTCCAAAGAAGCCAACGCCAAGATCCTCAGCGCCCTGGGCCGGCTGCCGGACGACGACAAGCAGGTCGATTGGGACGCCTCGA
>JBDKTH010000324.1:0-4055 GCA_039680305.1 Thermoguttaceae bacterium
CTCCGCGGCCAGTTCCCGATGGGCTGGACAGGCTCCGCTCACCTCGATCCGCACGGCCATGGCAAGTCCATCGGCGCTGGCGGCCGCCTTCGCCAACTGGTGGCGTACCCGATCCAGCACCGCCTCCCCGCTCTCCGCTCCGGCAACATCGACACGGCAATGCTCCCAACGGAACACGTCGAGCATGACCGGCTCCAGATGCGGGCGGCTCTGGTGATCGACCGTGACCAGCGTGCAACCCTTGGGACCGGTTTCGCGCACGTGCCGCCCCTGGAGGTTGCCGGGGAAGAGGATCGGGGGATCCTGGCAGAGGAGTTCCCGCTTGTGGATGTGGCCCAAGGCCCAGTAGTCGTACTGCTTGGAGCGGAGGTCGTCGATCGTGCAGGGGGCGTAGGTCTCGTGTCCCTCGCGTCCCGTGGCACTGGTGTGCAGAAGGCCGATGTTGAACATCCCCGGCTCGGGCGACGGATAGCCGGCCGCCAGATTGTCGAGCACCGCGCTGCGGGCAAAGCTCTGGCCGTGGATCGCCACCTCGCACGACTCCAGATGGACCGTCTCGGGCTTGTTGGCCGCCAGCATGTGGACGTTGTCCGGCATGGGCAGCTTCTTGGTCATCTTGTTGGCGGCGTCGTGATTGCCGGCGATGAGGTAGACGGGGATCCCCGCCTCGCGGAGCTTGCGCATCTGGTCGACAAAGAACAGCCCGGTGCGAAACTCCTTCCAGTCGCCGTCGTAGAGATCCCCCGCAATCAGCACGAACGACACGGTCTGCTCGATCGCCAACTCGACCAGATTGCCCAGGGCCCGGCGAGTCGCCTCGCGGATCTGGTCCACCGGCGCCCCCTCGTATTGCTCGAGGCCCTTGAGCGGGCTATCCAGGTGGATGTCGGCGGCGTGGATGAACTTGAACATCGCTCGGGTCTACTCTCACTTGGCAAGCTGACGGGCGATCACGTCACGCTGCTTGAGCAGCACGTCGGGGTCGCGGGTGTAGGTGGTCAGGTTCGTGGTGACCGGTCGACAGGCCGCGCGGGCTTGCTCCTTGTCGCCGGTCTGCTGCGACAGGAGCCACAAGTACTCATAATCTTCCAAGCCATCGCGGATGTTGGCTAGCCGGATGCTTCCGATTGGACCTTTTGGGCCGGGGTACAAGAGCACCCCATCCCCGTGCAGCCATTCATACTGCGCTCCGCCGGTCGTGATGCTCCAGTCCAAGCGAGGGCCGGCGGACGGGTCGATGGGGCGGTCGTTGTAGGCCTTGCTCCAGATATTCACCCCCCAGTACAGGAAGCCGTCCATCTTTTGCTCGTACGTCTGCCACCAAATGACCCGCGATTCGACCAACGGGTGGTTGGCCAGCCAGTTGGCGTACGGGTAGCCCGGGCCCATGCAGACGTAGGCCCAGATCTCCAAACCGGCCTGGCGGCAGCGATCCGCGTCTTCGAGCCGATAGCGCGGCGTCAGTGGACAGTTCCAGTCGACGTTGACCTCCCGCATCGCCTTGGGATCCAGCGGGATCTTGGCCGTGGTCAGGGTGTGGAGGCCCGGGTAGCGCTGTTTGGCCATGCCGAAATACTCGGCAATGATTGGGAAGAAGTCTTTCTCGCGCTCGTCAAATCCGTGAATGTAGGCCCGATCCAAAAGGCCCCGGGCACGGATCTCGGCCATGTACGGATCGAGCCGCTCGATGAGCCGCTGCTTGAACTCGGGCGTGTAGACCGGCGGATTGCTGTAGCAGACCCAGATCCGGTTGCCACGCTCTTCGACCATGTTGAGCACGTTGAACGTGTTGAGCCCCGCGTCCTTGTAGTGTTCGAGATCCTCGATCGCCGGCGGCGAGGTCCGCGAGATGTCGTCCGGGTTGAGCCGATGGGACAGGACGAAGTCGCCATACTTCTGCCGCAACTCGGCCGAAAGCGGCTTGCCGTAGATCTTTTCCAGGTAGCCGTCCATCAGGGCGAAGGCCGTCTTCATGTGGCCGCGCACGGGTAGCGCGAAGCCGTAGACGTTCGCTTGGATCTGCACCTCGGCCGGGGCGGCGTTCTTCGGTCGAACGGTGAGTTTTCCCGCATACTGGCCGGCCGGCGTGCCGGCGGGTGCGTAGACGGTCACCCAGACCGCCTGGGCAAACCCGGGCTCCACGCTGAACTTTTTGGCGGGCAACAGGACCTCGGGCCACCAGCCGGCCGTTGCCAGGGGATCGGCCGGATGCTGACGGAGCTTGGACAGGTGGACGTAGCCCACCTGCTGCCACTGGAGATGCTCCTTGGCAATTCTTCCCCCGTTGGCCGCGCAGACCAGGTCGCCCAGTTCAATCTCGACATCCTCGAGCCGCTGCTTGCCGCCGCTGAGCAACGCCACCTGGAAGCTTTCGTACTCGTGTCCGGCGAGGCTGATGCGGGCCTCGGGAGCGTCGAGCCGGCTCTTGTCCTCGGGCGGCATGTCATAGGGCGAGACCCGACGCATGCTCGTTTCGGTCCAGACGGCAAAGCCCCGGCTCGGCTCGGTGGTGGGCTTCAGGGCCACGGCCTGGCGGTGTTCGACCGTCTGACCGAGGAGTCCATCCGTCGCGCTCAGGCGGAGGGTGTAGTCGCCGGCGGGCGCGGACGGGTTGATCCAGTCGAACCGGATCGGCATTTCCTGGCCTTCGGTCTGCCCGACCTGGCCCCCTGGCCCTTCGAGCGTCGCTCGCCAGCGGGCCGGCATGGTCGTGGTGCCAAACACGCCGAGGGTGCCGGCGCCGAACACGTTGGGCATCACACGCAAGGCGCGATAGGCGAACGGGGCCAGGCCTACTTCCAGATCGTCGAACCAGACGGTCCCCTTGCCTTTGCGCAAAAACACGAAGACCTTGATCTCGCGCACCGGCTTGGCCACGTCAAAGACCAGTTCCGCCTGCTGCCAATCGTGGGTTCCCGGGGTGAAGCGGGCGACCTGGCCCCAAAGCGGCGTGCCGTCGGCGTACTCCAGGTCGAGGAAAATGTCGTAGTCCTGGATAACCTCGACATCCTGGGCCCGGCTCCAGCCGGAGATTCGGAACGGATGCTTCACTGGTGGGTCGAAGCGGAGCACCTGCGATGCTCTGGAACTATCCTCCAGGCTCTGGTTCGACAGTCGCAGGCTCCGCCGGCCGCTTCGGGCCACGGTCGTGTCGAGTTTCGCGTCCTTACCACTGAGGACCCAGCCCCCTTCCTCCTCGAACCCCGGATTGGCGAGTTGGTTTTTCTCCCGCATTTCGATCAGCCGTTGATCGGGTTCGGCCGCATCGCTGGGCCGTGCCATGACCGGGCAGAGGACCAGGATAAACACAACGGCCCCAGGAAGGAGGTGGGCAAGGCGAAGCTGTCTCATCGTGGGATCCCTCGTCAATGGTGGGAGTCAGTCAGACTGAACGCGAGTGGATGGCGGCTAGCCGGATCGTTTCTCGGATGCCCGCGGGCCCTCGCGTGGAGGGCGGCGTAGACCGCCGCTTTCCCCCCATGCGCGGTGCGTTTGCTTTTCCGTGCGAGTCGATTTCCAATTTGAGCAAAAACGTTGGACGTTTAGAACATCGCGAAACGCTTGAGAGGCAAGGAGTTCGATCGCGACGATTCGACGTAAGTCGACCACTCGCGGGAACTACGTTGCAAAACGGGCTCCTCGGCCTGATCGATTGTCGCGTCGACGGGTGCCGGCTGGGGCTTGTCTGGCTCATCCGGTGGAGGCATACCTGGGGGCTCTGCCCCCAGACCCCCGGGATTTATCGCTTTTGTGCCAAGCCCGGAGCCAAGGACGACGGTAACGGCCATCCCGCGGTTCTCCGCATCATCACCAGCATCACCATCGCTCCGGGCGTGGCACGAAAGCGATAAATCCCAGGGGGTTTGGGGGACAGCGTCCCCCAACGTACCGCCAGGTACGCTTCCGCCGGATGAACCGAAAAAGGCGTGCCGATTCCGTCGTACCACGCCTATGGAACCGACACGTCGGAATCGTACCATTTCAAAGACGCCGGGTTCATCATGCTCACCCCGCCCAATCCCAAGCAGTTGGCCGACCCGCGTGTGAAGGAGAGG
>JBDKTH010001171.1:0-12849 GCA_039680305.1 Thermoguttaceae bacterium
GGCCATCCCGCGGTTCTCCTCATCAATGGCATCGCTCCGGGCTTGGCACCAAAGCGATAAATCCCAGGGGGTTTGGGGGACAGCGTCCCCCAACGTACCGTCAGGTACGCTTCCGCCGGATGAACCAGAACCTCTTCTCTTTGGGCATGGAAAACAACGGGACGCCAAGAAACGACGCCGCCCCGGTGGAATGGTCCGGGGCGGTGTGTTGCGGCCGTCACAGTCGCGGTTGGCGTTTGCATCGACCACCTCCACTCGACTTGCATCGAGCGAGGGTGGGACGTCGGAAGATCGGCATCAAGGCCTCTCACTCAGAGTGAGCCGAGTGAGCACCTGCTTGAAGACGGTCTCACGACAATCCCTTTCTCAGGGGTCATCGTATTGACAACCGTCCCGCGTGATCGCTCGCAGATTGCCAGTCTCCTGGCAACCGGCGGCGGTCACGTTTACAGGCAGACAGGCCTTGTTCCGCGTCTTCCTGCCAACCGTGCTGTGGCTGACCAAGTGAATCATTGCAGCCGATTCCTTCGGGACAATAGCCAAAAGGTGTTGGCTATTGTCGATCGGAAGGAGGGGCAATCTTGAGCCGAGCTTTCGGGGCTGTTTCCGCTCCAAAGAGGGGTGATGAGTTTGGGCCTAGAATTGGAAGGGCGGTAATCGATCCGACAATGCTCCAAGGTGAGAACAATGTATAAGCGACTCTTCCCACTGCTGGCGGCAGGGATGATTCTCGGCGCGTATCCGGTGGCGGCCGGCCCAGCAGAGCCGGCTGCGAGACGGGCGGTCGGTGAGAAACAGGAAAGTCTCGACGTGCGTTATGCACGAATGAAACTCGAACTGGCCGAAGCCAACCTGCAGAAGGTGCAGCGGATGAACCAACGCGTGCCTGGAGCCGTGCCGGCCGAAGTGATCCGGGAGTATCAGCAGGACGTCGAGGTAGCCCGGTCCCGGCTGCAGGCTGCGGCCGGGGGCGGTGGCGGAAACCCGTTCCAGACCTGGGTGAGCCGTGCGGAGGCGGCCGCGCGCTCGGCCGAACTCGAGTGGAACAATGCGCTGGCCGTGAATCGTCGGACGCCTGGCACGGTCGAGGCGATTGACCTGGAGCGACTGCGCCTGCGGTCGGAGGTGGCCCGGCTGGACCTCGAGCGGGGCCAGGCCTTGTTGGACGCGTCGCCCGAGGCCCAGCGCCAATGGCAGGTCGGCTTTCTGGAGAACGAGGTCCAGCGGCTGAACGAAGAGGTGTTGCGCAAGCCGCCTTCCCAAAGGGCCTATCCGCTCTGGTGGTGGTATTGAGCGGCGGAATGACCGGAATTCGCTATGGCACAGCGTCTTTGCCGGAGCTTGCACCGCGACAGGGTGTGTTTAAGATAGTGGAGGACACGAGCGGAACCGGAACCGAGAAGACAAGGGGGGGACCACGAATAAACACGAATGAACGCGAAGGAAGGGGATCGGAGTCAAATCTTCATGAGCTCTTATTCGCGTCTATTCGCGTGCATTCGTGGTTGATTCCGTCGGTCGTCGGGGGCAGAATGGAGCCATTCCGCGTGCATCTAGCCCACCTTAGCCTTCCGAAGATTCCAGACACCACGAGGAACCCCCGATGCCTTGCCCAACCATGACGAGATTCCCGCTGACTTTGCTCTGTGTGGCGTGGCTCCTGATCTTGCCGGCGGGGGCGGCGGAACTGCGGGTTTCCAACCGCGAGCCGAAACCGAACGAAATCGGCTATCGCCCGGCCGACGGGGCGACGGCGTCGCTCAATCCGCCGTCGTTCATCTGGCTCCACGAGAAAGAGGCCAAGACCTATACGATCCAATGGGCCAGGCAGAAGGATTTCCGTGGGGCGGAATCGGCCACGGGCTTCGTGTGGAATACGTATACTCACGACGAGCCGTTCAAGCCGGGCACGTATTACTGGCGTTATCGATTCACCACGAAGGACGGCAAGCAGTCGACGTGGAGCGAGGTGCGACGGGTGGTGGTGCCGGCCACGGCCGAGGCGTTTCCGATGCCCAACCGGGCCGAGCAGCGCGAGCGCGTGCCGCAGACGCATCCGCGGCTGTTCATGCGTCCGGACGACCTGCCGCGGCTGCGCGAGTTGGCCAAGGGCAAGTTGGCGGAGACGTTCGAAAAACTCCGCGAGGAAGCCGACCGGATCCTCAAGGCCGGCCCCACGCCCGAGCCCGTGCACATGGGCTCGGCTCGCAACAAGGAGGACAAGGAAGCCGTCAAATACTGGTGGCCGAACCGCGCGCAGACCGAAAAGGCGTGCAAGGAAGCCGAGACGCTGGCCTTTGTCTACCTGATTACCCAGGACAAGAAATACGGTGAAGCCGCCCGACGCTGGCTGCTTCACCTGGCCTCCTGGAACCCTGACGGGCCAACCAACTTCCGGTTGAATTGCGAGGCCGGCAAAGTGATGCTCTACCGTCCGGCTCGCGCCTACGACTGGGCGCACGACATGTTCACCGACGCCGAGCGGGAGAAAATCCGGGCGATCGCGCTGCGACGCGTCAGCGATGCCTGGGAAAGCGGCGAAATCGCTCGCGGCACCGGCCATCTCAACTCGCCTTACAACAGCCACGGCAACCGCATCTGGCACAAGGTCGGCGAGTCGGGCATCGCTTTCTTGGGCGAGATCCCCGAGGCCGAGACGTGGCTCGATTACGCCGTCAACAAGTTCTACAGCTGCTATCCGGTTTGGGCTGACGACGATGGCGGCTGGCACGAGGGCGTGAGTTATTGGGCGGGCTACCAAAGCAAGGCTGTCTGGTGGCTTCAGGTGGCGAAGTCGGCCCTGGGGATCGACGGCCTCAAGAAGCCGTTCTTCGCACACGTGGGCGACTACCCGATGTACATCGCTCCGCCGGGTTCGCCCAACAGCGGCTTCGGCGACCTGGCGTTCAATCCGCCCTCGAAGAGCGTCGGCGGGTTCATGGAATATCACCAGCGCATGTTGGGGAGCCAGCCGGATGGAGAGCGGGCCGGTTATTGGCGGTGGTGGACGGAAAAGTGGGGCATGAAGGGCGAGGGGGGAATCCTTGGGTTCCTCTACGCGGCGAACCTGCCTGCGCTGCCCGAGGCCAAGGCGCCCACCGACCTCCCGCAATCGAAGGTCTTTCGCGGGATCGGCGTGGCCAGTCTTCACACGACGCTATTGGATAGCCGCGACGACGTCCATTTCCTCTTCAAGTCGAGCCCCTTTGGCACGCAGAGCCACGGGCACAACCCGCACAACACCTTTCAGCTGAATGCGTACGGCGAGGCTTTGCTGACGACGTGCGTCTACCGCGACCTGCACGGCAGCAAGTTCCACTACCAGTGGGCCCACAGCACAGTGGCCCAAAACGGCGTGCTTGTCAACGGCGAGGGACAGATCAAGCACACGCCGGCCCCGCACGGGCGGATCGTCGAGTTCCAGTCCACGCCCGAGTGGGATTACCTGGTGGGCGACGCCACGGAGGCCTACGGCGGGCGCCTCAAACGGTTCCAACGCCATGTTGTCTTCGTGAAGCCCGCGTCGTCCGGCCCGACCGCTGGTCCGGTGATCGTTCTGTACGACGACCTGGAGGCGAAAGAGCCGGCAACGTTCCAGTTCATGCTCCACGCCCTCAAGCCGTTTACAGTGAACGAGAAGGACGCCCGGCTGTCGGTCGATCAGCCAAAGGCAGGCGTCGAGGTGCAATATGTCTCTTCCACGCCGCTGGCCTTCCGGCAATGGGACGGCTACACACCCCCGCCGAGCAAACCGTTCCCGAACCAGTGGCACGTTGAAGCCGGCACGCGTGACAAGAGCCGCCAGTTGGGCATGCTCACCGTGCTCATGCCGTATCGGGCGGGGCAGCGTCCCGAGTGGTCGGCGGAACGCGGGGAGACCGAGACGTCGCTGGGCGTTCGCATCACACGCAACGGCAAGCCAATGAGCGTCGTCTTTCCCAAGCCGGGCAAAGGCGGCACGGCCAGCGTCAAAGGGAGTTGAGGCCTCATCGGCTCCTGCGAAACACGCTTCAAGTGGAACCCATTGCCGGAAAACAGGCCAATGAAACGCCGTAGTTTCTTTCAAACGGCTGCCGCCAGGGCCCTAGGTCGCAGCGCGGCGGCCCAAGCGGGCGAATCGCAGCCGTCATCCTCGCCGCTGGAGACAACGAGACTGGCCGTGGGATGATCAGCTGGACGTCCGTTGGCTTTCAGGTTGGCGGCATCGAGATTGACCCTGGTGTGCCAGTGCCTGAGGGGCCGGCAAGCAGGGCTTTCCAACGGGGCGATCAACGCGGAGGGACAACACTGCTTGCCTGGAAGGCAAGCAGTGGCACACGCACGCGAATGGCGGCTACTTGGACGGGGCGGCGACCGAGAGGGGCTTGATCGCCATGGCGTCGTTGGGCGGCAAGGGCGGGAACTTGGCGTGGGGCTCGGCCTGGTACCAATAGGCCACCGAGGCGATGTCGTCTTCCAAGGGCAGGTAACGACCGCCCGACTGCCAGCCGAGGGCTTGGATCGTCACCTTGAGGTCTTTTTCGAAGCGGACGGGGTCGGGAAGGTGCCAGCGATAGAGTCCGAATCGCTGACCGGGCAGATAGATCAGGTCGGGCGGCAAGACTTGGGCCAGGCCGGTGTAGGGCGTGCTGAAGGTCTGGTAGCGTTTCGTTTCGCGGTTCTCGAAGTTGTAGGAGCCGCAGAAGTAGTCTTCGGTGCCGGTGCCGCAGATCGTGGGATAGTCGCGGTCGCCGTCGAGGAAGAACTTGATCTCGCCTTCGCCCCACCAGCCCGGACTGCGCACCTCCCAGGCCAGGTACGTGCCCACATAATGCCCTTGGCCCTTGACGCCGTCGAGGATCGTGTAGACGGTCTTCGGCTCCAGGCGGTTGACGCGGCGGAACTGAGCGTGGAAGTAGGCCGCGTCGGCGGGCACGTCGGTCAGCGTGTAGTTGATCTGGTAGTAGAGGGTCATGTCCTTGGCGTCGCGGTTCTCCATGGTGATCTTGGCCTTCTTGCGGAAGGGCATGCTCCAGGAGCAGTTGAACGCGCTGCCCGGATTGACGCACACCGGCAGCGAGTTGATCTGGCAATACTTGCCCCAGCCGCAGGCGAAGAAGTCGCCCAGCGGGACCTCGACCGACGGTTCAGTCTCGCCGTCCCAATAGAACCGGAGGATGTTGAACCGCGTCTTGTCCAAGGGGGCGGGGGTCATCCAGATCTGCTGGATCGCGCCGGAGCCGTTGATCTCGGCCAGGGTGAAGGTTTCGCCAGCCTTGATGCGGACCGAGGGGGAGACTTTCCAGCCCTGCCCCAACTCGCGGGACGCGTTCTTGCCGGTCCCTTCGGTGGCCATCCCCGCGCGTCCCTTTTCGCCCGTAAAGTTCTCCGGGCTGATCGACCGCGACTGGGCGTGGGACAGGCGGCTGAGGTTTCCCAGGTGGAGGTCGAGGCCGTTGAACGGGGTTGACGAGGCCGGCGGCTGGCCCATTCCCACGGCACAAGACAACACGATCGCGGAAAACGCCGTGGCGAAGACTCGACGGTTGGTGGCTCGACGCATGACCGTTCCTTTCTCCCAAGAAAGCTGGATGCCAGAGATGCCGCTTGTTGTTACTTGTAGACGGGCCAGGGCTGCGGGTCAAGTAGGCGGGCGTGGATGAGGGATGGCCAAACGAAAAAGCCGTCCCGTGGCGGGGCCAGGGGACGGCATGGGAGAGACATCCAACCAGTTTCGCCGCGGCACTTGTGCCGCGAAGGGGGGCGGCGAGATCGACGTCAGAAGGGATTCAGTGCGGCAGTCGTCTGGAACGGTTGGTTGAAGGGGGTGAAGACAAAGTGAGTGATCACGAGATCGACCGGGCGGCCTTCCGTCTGGTGCCCATAGGTGATCACGACTTCCTTGATCCCCGTCAGACCGGGCAGCGCGGGAAGGGGAATCTGGATCTCCTCTTCACGGCCCTCGGTGTTGTCGAATCGCGTGTGCAACTCCTTGGGAATCAAGCCGACATCCGCCTTCTGGCTGCCGGCCGGCTTGAAGGAGATCACGGCCTGGTCGATCGGCTTCGTGGAACGGTAGCGGATCGAGAGCAGGCCGCCGGAGAGGCTCACCCCGGTGGGAGACGGTGGGACGAAGGCGATGCCGACGCGGTGGAGTCGGTCGCCCTTGACATGGAATGTCGCCTTGTCTCGCGACGACATGAGGCCGCCGCCGTCATTGGTCCAGGCGAAAGCCTGGGTGTCGGGGGCCAAGAGGTCGAGTCGCTCGCCGGGCTTGTAGAGTTCGGCCAGATGCGAGGTCAGGCCGCGGGAATCGAGATACCGCACCATCTGTTCCGAGCCGGTGCCGAGCAGACCGAGGACCAGCGACAGGGTGTGGGCGGTCGTCTGGACTTGGATCACCTCTTGCTTGGCCACGTTGTAGCCTTCCCATGGCCCGTGATCGGTCAACAGTTTCGAGACCACCGGCCAGTTGACGGCCAGGAACTGCTCGATCTTGGCGGGCGCGATCATGTAGGCGACGCCCAAGGTGTAGAGCGAGGCGGCGTCCGTGATCCGCGGCATGGTGCTCACGGCGATATCGGGGATTCCGACGTCGCCGGTGTAGGTGGCCCCGTGGCCCGTGTACGACTCCGAGAGGAAGCCGGGAAGCTGCTTGCGTGCGGAGTAGTCGATTTCGATGTCGACCACGTTTTCCAGGAGCTTCCGCCAACTGGAATCGTTCAGTTCGGCCATGGAAAGCCCCAGGCCGAGGGCTTGGAATGCCGAGCCTTCCCAGGGGGCCAGCGCATAGACTTCCTCACCATCCTTCATCCGGTAGGGCTTCATCTTGAAGCCGAGATTGCGGATCGCATTGACGGGAAGTCCATACCGCACGACCACGAACTTCGTCGGGCCGCGGAACTCGTTGACCAGATAGTCCATGTAGCCGGCCTGCCAGTTCCCCTGCTCGTCGGCCCAGCCGAAGAGGCGGTCCTTGCTGGCGTCCCAGCCGAAGTTGAACAGCCCGGCTTTCGCGTCGTAGAGATGGACGTAGCCCTCTTTCTGGTCATCGAGGAACAGTTCCATTTCCCGCCGAAGTTGTTCAGCCTTGGGAATGTGGCGGGTTTCGGGGTGCAACAGCGCGCCGATCGTCTTGGCGACCGAGGTCGTCAAGTTCGCATTGTCGCCGAACACGACCATGACCACGCGATGATCGAGGATCGCCATCACGTCGCGTTTGGTGGCGTCATCCGCGTGGGGCGCCAAGGGGCCGTCAAAGTAGTTCCAGCCGTAGCTGATGCCGCGGCGGATCGTCGCTTCGCGGTCGTTGGCCATGGGAAGGAGCCATCCCTTGACCTTCAGGGCCTGCCAGATCGCTTCTCCTTCGGCCGGACCGAAGGTTTTGAGGAATCGCTCCTTCTCGACGTCGCAGGCCAGAAGGCCCCGCCGCTTGTCACCGGCCAGATCGAGGAAGTTCCCCAGCAATCCCTTGGCGCTGACCTCGGGATCCTTCTGGTCGTGGCGGAGGCTCCTGACGACCATTTCCAACTGCGTCAGGGCCTGCTCGCGAGACTAGTAGGGCGTCTCCATGTGACCGGCGATGATGTTCGCGAGGACTTCCATCCACTGGCCGATCGCGGTCAACTGGGTAAACGAGCGGAGGCAAAAGGCATTGGCCGGATCGTGATTCCAGCCCTCGACCGGGTAGCCGGAGGCCGGGTCGAGCATCCGGCTCTCGGGGGCAACATACCGCAGGGCATTTTCCATCAGCGCGCGGACATGCTTGTGCTCGGGATGGATGGTCGGCAGTCGCATGGAAGGGGCGCCGTTGGCCGGCGCCAGTTCCGATGCGGAAAGAGTCCTCATGCCGCCCCCAATTGTCGTCAGTGCCACCATCAAGATCACAATCCCCGCCTTTCCCCATCTTGCCCCTTGCGGGCGATTGGCTCTGCACGTCTCTCGCCAGAAGCGATTCATCCGAGTCCACATGGAATGCATAGGTTCCATCCTTTCTTTCTTGGTGCCACCGCCTGCCTGGCGGCGGGCAATTACTGCCGGGCCCCAATGCGTCCTGCGCGTTGCACGAACCGTGGAAGACCGCTACGACCTCCTGTTTCAACACTCCTCGACAACTTGCCTTTCAGCGAGCCCTGCAAGGGACTCCTGGTCACATTGCGCCAAATGCGGGCCACGCCCAAGCTGTTGACGGGCCCTGCAAGATCGGTGGGGGTGACGAGTCGGTCGTCGACCAACCGCAACCCCAAGACCCCTTCCATGGCCTGACGCAACAGCCAGCCGGCGGCCCCGGTGTAGCCGTGCCAGATCATGCGGCCGGGATCGCAGGCGGTGAGCATGTCGGCCGCCTGCTTGTTCGGCTGGCCGCCGTAGGTCTCGATTTCACCCGGCACGACGTGGGGGATCGGCGAGATCTTGCGCCACAGTCGATAGGCCGCCTCGTGATACCGCCGCGACTGCTCCGTCTGGCCTTCCCGCTGGGACTGTCCGGCGAGGATCCTCGCCGCCCCGACAAGCCACTGGACACCGTGCGAATACATCCCGTTCTCACGCACCCCCTCGGGGTACCAACTGCTCCGACCGAGATAAGGTCGGGTGTCCTCACGCAGCGCCGGCCAGCCGAGGAGAACCGTGTTCTCCCGTTCGAGCACGCGCACGGCCGTGTCGAACACGATTCGGCCTCGCTTGGGATTGATCCCCGACATCACGGCCCAGGCCGCCGTCAGGGCGTCGATCTCCCAGACGCCGCTGCCGTCGACCCCGATCTCGGTGCCGTCGTCGTGGATCGCCCGCAGATAGCGGTCGCCGCGCCAGGTCTGTTCCAAGGCGTCTTTGAGTTGCTTGGCCCGATGGCGGTAGTAAGCCTGTTGGGCGTCTCCCTCCTTGATCGCGATGATGGCGTTCATCCGATTGAGGATGTAGTAGAGGAAGAAGCCGAGCCAGACGCTCTCCCCCCTGCCCTGGCTGCCAATCTCGTCCAGCCCGTCGTTCCAGTCGCCGGTGCCGATCAGTGGGAGCCCGTGGGCGCCCAGACGTTTGTCGAGGACGAGATCGATCGCCTTCATGCAGTGTTGGTAGACGGAATCGACGCGTGCCGATCGCAGCGGTTCGAATCCCATGCCGTGCTTGCCGGCCGGCAGCGGACGCAGCGGTTGCTCCGCTTCCAGGTAGGGCGTGCGCTCGTCGAGGATCGACCGGTCGCCGGTGGCCCCGACGTACTCCGCCACGGCCCACGCTAGCCAGAGGAGATTGTCGGAAGCGTGGGTCCGCGCCGCGAATCCGGTGCGTCCATCCTGCAAGCGATGGAACCAGTGCACCACGTCGCCCTCGATGAACTGCTGGGCTGCATGGAGCAAGATCTGCCGGCGGGCCAACGAGGGATCCATCCAGACGAGATTGACGGAATCCTGGAGTTGATCCCGGAACCCGAAGGCCCCGCTGGCCTGGTAGAATCCGCGCCGCGCCCAGATCCGCTCGGCCAGGGCCTGGTATTTCAGCCAGTACAAGTAGTGGTCGAACTCGAGGTTGTTGCTCTCGACCCGCACCGTGCTCATCAGCCCGAGCCACCACTTGCGGGTAGCTTCGAGGCTCGCCCGGGCCGTATCCAGATCCTGATACTTGCGAATGACGGCTTCCGCCTCCTGGCGGTTGTCGGCCTGGCCGAGGATCACGGCGACCGTGCACTCGCCATGCGCCGGAATCTCCAGCGTGTCGACGAATCCGGCGATCGGCCGGTCGTCGGTGGTCTGTGTGGCATCCGCCTGGCCCTGCTCGACCATATAAGGATGCGCGACGTTCCGACCTGTGCCGAAGAATCGTCCGCGATTGGTCTCGATCTGCTCGGCAGGACGCGACATGGCGACAAAGGCCGGGCCGGTGCGGAAGGTGTTCCGCGGGTTCTCGAAGAAGACCGCACGGAGCGACTTCTCGTGATAGATCTTCAGCGGACCGGCATGTTCCGGCTGGTTGGCCAGCACCATCTGGAAATAGGGGGCCACGCGGATCCGCCGGGCCACCTCTGCGCGGTTTCTCACCGTGAGGAGGTACACGCCCGTCGGCTCTTCCGGCGGAACGAACACGGTCAACTCCGTGGCGAGCGTTCCCCGCGTCATGTGATAGGTGGCCGTGCCATCGACGCCGAACTCCACCTCGTGGTGGGCGCGACGGTCGTTCAACGGATGGTAGGTCGGCGAGTACCACTCGCGGTTGTCCAGGTCGTAGAGATAGAACGCTTCGGCCGGGACTTCCCGCGTGACAATGTCGGGCCAATCCGGGGTCAGGCGGTTTTGCTGGGAGTTGCCGTTGGAGGTGGTGTGAAGCCCGCGATTGGTCACCACGACGACGTGCCCGCGGCCGTTGGACATCGTGTGGTCGTAGGGCCGCGGCGTAAACGGGGTGTGGACCCGCAGCGTGCGCCCGTCGGCCGAGAACTCGGAATACGGTTGCGGGGTTCCCGGGGGAATCTCGCCGTGCGCGATCGCGTGCGAGGATTTGCGTTTGCGCGAAGGAGAGATCCGCCCGGTTCCGGGAATCCGGAGGTGACGTGCGATCAGGTCGATCGCCTGCTTCTTGTTCTTGGTCAGCCCGATCAACAGACGGATTTGCGTCGAGCCGCCGGGGGCCACGGTCGCACGCACCAGCAGGCTTCCGATGGGATCGAAGGTCGGGTGCGCGTCGGTCTCGTCGGCCTTGAGGAACTCGAGCGTTTCGAGGACCCGCGGATTCCAGAGGCTTCGGGCGCGGCCGATGAAGTCGATCCGGGAGGTCAGGAAGCCCGAGGGCTCCACATTGGCCGCAAGGATGCCCATGGCTTTCGAGTGTTTGTCCCAGGCCAGCACTGCGTGCAGTCCCTTGGAGTACTCCATCTCGGCGAACAGCCGGTTGTACTGCGTGTGGCCGCGGTCGGTGTCCGGCCGATTGAGGACCCACTCCAAGTAGGGCACGAGTTTCAAGTGGCGTTCGGTGTGAGTCAGGTTCTCCACGGTGACCGTCCAGAGTTCGGCCGGGTCCTTTTGGCCAGCCAACGAAATCTCGATCGTCGTGCGAATGCCGTTTGCCGTGTTGGAGATCCGGAGCGAGTCGCCGTTCTGCTCCAGCGACGAGGCTTGGGCCTGTTCCTTGGGGTAGTTGCCGATCACGGGCCACGCAAGGGCGGCGGGGCCGTCGTTTTCGGTGTCGTCGACCAGGAAGAGGGTGCGCCCGGCCGGATCGAGGAAGTCGTACGAACGGCGGCTGACATCGTAACCCCGCTCGCGCACCTGGCTGAAGAGCTCGCCGCTCTCCTTGAGCGTTACCTCATACTCGGTGTTGGCGAGCGACCAGACCTTAGGCGTCTGCGATTGGGAGCGGCTTCGCAGCCAGCGAATCGCCGAAAAGACTGCCGTGCTCGCAACGATGGCCGTTGCCAGGAGAAGCAGTTTCTCGGACAGCGGAAGGGCCAGCAGCGTCGAGGCCAGCGTGCCGCCGCGGGCGGCCTGAATCGCCTGGGCCTGGCTCCAGGCCAGATCCCAATCGTGGCCGCGCGGAATGTAGAAGGGAATCAGCAGCGGCGCCCAGGTGGTGAACCGCTTGACGGCTTCCGGGATGCAGCGGGCCGAGGCCGCCGGGCCGAGAAAACGGGCCAGCCGCTGATCGAGCCGATCCATGCCGAGGAAGCTCAGGTTGACGAGCGTCGCCACGCGCAGGCCCATGTGATCCAGCCAGATGAGAATCCGCACCACGTCGTAGGCCAGCAGAGACACGAAGACCTGCAGGCTCCAGGCGTGGAACGCCGCGGGGCTCATCGTCGCGTCGTGGAAGATCGCCACGAGCGTACGGATCGCGCCGTCCTGGTTGTACCAGGTGGGGTCGCCCATCGGACGCAGGAAGGAGTTGATGATCGGCGACATCCAGAGGCCCCAGCGGAGGACCTCGATCATGTTCTGCGTGAGCTGGGCCAGGCCGTCGGTGGTGAACAGCGACTTGATCGGCGAGGTTTCCTTCTGGAAATAGGCCGCCATCACGGTCCGGTTGATCGCGAACAGCCACGCGGGGATGGCCCAACTGAGGACCCCCGCCAGGGCCTCGGCGAACAACAGGCTCACCCCGCCGGTCACCGTGCCGAGGTTGACGAAGCCCCACTTGCTCAAGAACGGGTAGACGCCGTACGGTTCGGGGACCTGGCCGGCGCTGAGGTAGCGGTGGAACTTGTCGACCACCACCGACACCTGCGCGGCATCCAGGTAGAACCCAATGGCGGCGCCGATGAAGCCGCCCATCAGCGAGTCGATCAAGTAGACTCGCCACGACTGACGCCGGCCTCGGCCGGTCTTCTCATAGATCGTGTCGCGTAGGAAGTTCACGCCAGAAAACGCCGCAACGCCGACGGCAATGCCGAACCAGACCCGGGTGTGCATTGGCTGTTGGGCCATCGCCAGGCTGACGGCCGACGCCAAGCCCAGGCCGACGACCATGCCGCGGACATACAGGATCGGATTCTGGTAGCTCTTGCGAACCCGTCGGAAGAATCCGTGGCTGCCGTCGAAACTCTCGATGATCGTCTTGCCCAACGGAAAGACGAGTGCGCCTGCGAGCATGGCGAGGACCAGCGGGTGGGTGCTGGCCAGCGCGCGAACGACGGGCGTATTCCAGACCAGGTCGATCCCGTACAGGAGACCCATGAAGGTCCCGCTGTAGATCATCCCCTTCTTGAGCCCCTGGACCGGATGCCCATAGGCGGAGCCCAGCGACGGGGCCTTGCCATGGATCGCATCGAGGAGCATCCCCGTGATGAGGTAGACCTCGGCCCAGAGGCCGGCCTGGGACAGGATCGTCGTCACGACGGTGGCAATCAGGCGGAGCCCGGCGGGCAACGAGGCGACCGTGACACTGGAG
>JBDKTH010000361.1:0-1790 GCA_039680305.1 Thermoguttaceae bacterium
ACGCCGGCTCTGGCCAGACGCAATACGGAGCACGGCAGCGGATTCCTTCGGCGACAGGATGTAGTCGGCCAGGTCGGTGGCGATGGCGCTGCGAGGCATCGCGTCGTACTCGGCGGTTTCCGGGGCCTGGACCATGGCCATGCCGCCCGCTGCGCGCACTGCCCGCAGCCCCTCGGTGCCATCGCTGCCATTGCCCGACAAGACGACACCGATGGCCCGTTCTCGCTTGTCGGCCGCCAACGAAGAGAAGAACAGGTTGATGGGCATCCGCGTGCCGTCGTCCAGAAACGGCTCGACCAAGTGCAGGCGACCGTCGCGAATCACCAGGAAATGGCCGGGCGGGAGCGTGTAGATGGTGCCGCCTTCGACCGGGATCCGCTCCTCGGCCGCGAGAGCCCGCATGCTACTCAGTTTGCCGAGAATATCGGCCATGTGGCTTGGCCGATCGGGGTCTAAATGCTGAATGACGACAAACGCGATGTTGGAGACCGCAGGAAACGTCGAGAAGAGTTCTTTGAGGGCCTCCAGGCCGCCCGCCGAGGCCCCGATGCCGACGACGGTGAGTTCAGAGGGTGTGCTGCCCGGCTGTTGCGATTGCGTGCTGGCAGGGCCTAGACGGTGCTCCAGGACGTCTGCTGGAGCCGGCGGGCCGCGTGTCGGCGCTGGGGATCTTTCGCCTGCTTCACGCGTAACTCGCTCTGCTTCGACCATTGGTTCTCCCCTTTTGACAAAACCTCCAGAGGGAGGCTCTCGCAAGGGCACTTGTCATCTGACGATACCCTTGTAAGTATATCCAATGGGAAGGGAGTGCGATAGAAGGGGAATCCCACGGAAGCGGACTTGGCGCCGGATGCGCGTTTCCGGCTGGTTGCCAGCATTATTACCCAGGACGTAATCCACCGCCAGCGGCCTCTCGGACACGTTAATCCCACCACAGTCGAGAACTCGTACGAATTTCGCCCCGGCGGTCTCAAGGTTTTCGGTGGAACGAGGCTCAGTGTGTCTGAGCATACCAGGGGTTAACGTAACCGAGAGCCAGAGAGGTCTTTCATGCAGCAGCAGGTCGAACAGGAACTTGCTGTACTCGGGCATCGAGGCCGGCAAGATCGACTGCGTGGTCGTCTACAAAGTCGACCGCCTCAGCCGTTTGCTCAGCGACTCCGCTAAAACCGTGGAGGTGTTCGACAAGCAGAAGGTCGTCTTCGTCTCCGCGACCCAGCAGTTTAATACCTCCACGTCGGCGAGGTGTCTCGTCTTGAAAGTCCTCTTGTCGTTCGCCCAGTTCGAGCGAGAGATCATCCGCGACAAGATCGCCGCCCAGCGCCGGAAAGGGAAATGGGCTGGCGGGTCCCCGGTCCTGGGCTACGATGTGGATCGGGCAGGAGTCAGCGGACGAATCGGGCCAAAGGGCGGTTTATGAAACACGGTGGAATTGCCCTGGGCTCCTGCCTTTGAAGACCAGCTGTTGAGGTGATGACACGGGCCTTGCCCAAGGGGCCGTAGCGGTGGCGTTTCCTGTAGCAATGTGTAGTTAATCCCTGCCAATCTGCATGAATCTCCGGCAATTCCCCACAATATGCTTTTTGCCCGCCAGATCGCATTCATTCTCGGTTTTCTCGGCTCTTCGGCCAGTTCTTCGGCCTCCTGAGAGGATCTGCTCATACTTATCGTCGGCCAGGATGAATACGATGTTTGGCGTCGATCGCGAGCCCGCAGGCTGGCCGCCATAGGCCGAAGAAATCACCGTGGCGGCAAGGATGAGTGCCGTTAAAGCGAACCTGTGAAGCTGT
>JBDKTH010000410.1:0-3601 GCA_039680305.1 Thermoguttaceae bacterium
GGCCATCCCGCGGTTCTCCTCATCAATGGCATCGCTCCGGGCTTGGCACCAAAGCGATAAATCCCAGGGGGTTTGGGGGACAGCGTCCCCCAACGTACCGTCAGGTACGCTTCCGCCGGATGAACCAAAAAAAGGGTCGTTTCGGAGGGCGGTCCCCTGACCGCCCCAACGACGCTCATCATGCCAGATTCGGTGGCCCACTTTCCACTATTCTTTCGGCCACCCGAAGGCAGAGGGGGGCAAGAATAGTAGCAGGTACGCTTCCGCCGGATGAACCTCGAAGAATCTCGAAATGGCGACTTGACCTGTCTAAAACTTCACAGTGTAGAATCCCCTTCGTCACTTACGCGGAGTCAGTCATGAACAACGGCCTCACCATCGGACAACTGGGTCGGCAGACGGGGCTGAGCCGATCGGCCTTACTGTATTACCACCGACTCGGGCTCTTGCGGCCCGTCAACCGGTCGGGGGGCAACTATCGGCTCTACTCGTCGACGGATGTCGAGCGGCTCAAGCAGATCTGCGTTTACCGCAAGATGGGAATCCCCCTGAAAGAGATTGCCCGGCTGCTGGATCAGGCCGAAGGGGCGGGCCGCACCGAAAGAATCCTTCAGCGCCGCCTGGAGGCCCTGGAGCAGGAGATCGAATCGCTCCAAACCCAGCAGCAAGAGATTCTCCGACTGCTGGACCAGTTGTCGCGGTCGACTTCCCCGTCAGCGAATCAACAAGGCGATTTGTCGCCCGCAGCCCGAATGGTCGGGCGGGGCATTTTGTTCCTCAATTCCAAGGAGAGCACTGTGGTTAACAAGCAACGTTGGGTCGAGATCATGACAGCCGCCGGCTTCAGCGAGCAGGACATGCACAACTGGCACCGCACGTTCGAGAAGATGGAGCCGCAAGGCCACCAGGAGTTCCTCGAATCGCTCGGCATCGGCGCCGATGAGATCGCCAAGATCCGCCAGTGGTCGCGGGGTTAACACAACGTCTTAGCGCGGGTGGCACGTCGCTGAACGCGAAAGGACGTGTGGTTGCCGGCCCACGACGTCTTTCGTCCCTCACGACGTGCCACCCCGTCTCAGCGCGGCATGGACGCAAGCAAAGGGTTCAGGGTTCAGGGTTCGCACGCGAACGTCTCCTCAGCCGTCAGCCCTCAGCCGTCAGCCGTCAGCCCTCAGCCACTTGACCCTTGAACCCTGAACCCCGAACCCTTTGACCGGCGGCGAATCCTTGTGAAGACTTTCACCATGTAGTCCAGGGAATCTTGTGGCGTCTCACCGAGGGTGCTAGGATACGGGCACTTGCTTCCGGTCCGGCGTATCTGGCACCTCCTCAGCGACTGGATGATACCCATGTCCAGCGAATTGTTCTTCCTGCAACAACTGTCTGGCAGCACCGGGGTCAACGGGATCTCCGGAATGTTGCTGCTTTGCCTGTTCGTGGTCCTGGCGTTCCGGCCCGAGAGGATTCATAGCCGCTGGCTGTTTCGATTCGCCTGCGTGCTGCTGGCGTTGGCGATTGCGACACCGCCGCTCGCGTCGCTTGCCGCGATTTTCTCGCACAGCATCAGTTCGTACGGCTGGTCGTCCAGTTCCCTGAGCGGAATGGTCTGGACACTGCAACTGGCCAACACGTGTGGGCCGGTTTTCGCTGGCGGCGGCGCCCTCTGTGGACTGTTCTCGATGATCGCCCCAGGACGCGATGAGTCCCCGTCGCAACCCACGCGACACCCACTCGACTAAAAGGCCCGAAAAGGCAGGCAAAGGACTCGTCCATGATCAGCCGCGAGCAACTCTGCGCCCGACACTGCGTGCAGGCCCTGATCCAGATCCTCGACGAGTTCGAACTCCGCGAGTCCGCCCGAAGCCCTTTGACGCTGGACGAATCCTGCGTGGGGCTGCTGCTGTTCTGGACGATCCTCCGCGGTGAGCGGACCTTTCTGCTGAAGTGCCTGGAGCAGTTGCCGACCGACATGTGGGCGCTAACGTGCGACGTGGATGAACTGCTCCACCAGCGTAGCGCCGCGTTTGACGCGGGGAACTGGGTCTCGCCCCAGATCTGGGAACGTCACGTCTGGACGTGGCTGGAGCGTGCCCAGGAGGAGGCTCGCACTCTAGACCACTACTGGCTGGGCACCGAGCACCTGTTGCTGGCGATCCTCGCCCAGCCCGACTCGGCCCTGGCCGAGGTCCTTCAACGACACGCGATCACGCACGACAAGCTGCGGGACGCGGTGTGCGCGGCCCTGGCCAAGAGAGCGTCCCAAGAAACGCCCCTGACCGCAGAAATCCTGCCCGACGGTCCTCCGACCACCGGGCTCTTCGACTGGGGCCGGCCGGCCGTGGGTGTCTCCCGCCGCTTCAGCGTCGGCATGCTCTTCTCCGTGACCACCGTCTACGCCGTGCTCCTGGCGGTGATGCGCATGCTTGACCTCTATGCCATCACCATCATCTTCTGGCTCGTGTTCTTCACCGGTGCGGGCCTCGGACAGCCGATCCTGTTCGGCGGCACGAGTCCCCGGCGTGCATCGCTCTGGCTCGGTGCCGTGCTCCTTCCCCTCGAAGTCCTCGTGCTGCTGCTCTACCTGAACGCGGCCGGGGCCGTCAGCAACCATCCCGCAAAAATCATCATCCGTACGTTGCTTTCCATCCCCCTCGGTGCCCCGACCGGCTATCTGGCCGGCTGCCTGGCCGCCGGCGCCTTCTTCCTGGCCGATCAGTACAACAAACTCGTCGAGAACCGAGGATCTTCCGATCAGGCGGACGAAACGCCCGCCGACCCGCTCGGCGACGCCCCGGAGCATGAGCCGCCGCCGTCCTGAATGCCGCAGGACAGCGCTACGTGGGAGCTTCTTAATGTCTGTTCCAGAAGCAATCCCCTCCCTCCAGGAGCTTGTCTGGGGAAGGGGAATCGCCATGGATACGGGCATCAACAGTTCCCCTCACCTCTAGCTCTCCACTCTCCGGGGGGGGTGTTATGGGCGATTTGAGATAGTCGCTTCGAGAGAGGTGCGACTTCCTCGTCTTCTCTTGCGGCGTCGTTGCTCGGCGTGATCTATCCTTGTGGGAAGCCCCGACTGATGGGGCCCCCACCAAATAGGAACGTTTGGACCCGTGACGCAACGGTGGCGAAGCGCCAAGGCCCCACGACCCTGAGTGGTCGTGCTCCTCGTGCTTCGTCGCTCGCCATGGTCCTCCGCCTGCCCTACCTTTGCAGCCTCCTACCAGAACGGATGATCCTTCCATGCACGATTTCGGCAATCGTTGGCTTTGTCTGTTGAGCGTCGTGGTTCTTGTCGGGTGCGGACAGACGGCTCCGCCGGTCAAGGCTCCCGTGGTCCCGTTGGTGGAGGTAAGTCAGCCGATCGCCGACAAGGAGTCCGACTACGAAGACTTCATCGGCCGGACGGACGCCGTCAGCCGGGTCGAGATCCGTGCCCGGGTCAGCGGCTATCTCGTGAAGGTGAACTTCAAGGACGGCGACATCGTCAAGCAGGGCGATCTGCTCTACAAGATCGATGCCCGGCCGTTCCAGGCGGCGATGGACCAGGCCAAGGCCGACATCGAACGCCTGGATGCGTCGAAGACACTTTTGACGATCCAGG
>JBDKTH010000004.1:0-8317 GCA_039680305.1 Thermoguttaceae bacterium
GTAGTCCGTCTTGATCAAGTTGGTGAACATCGACCAGTAAATGAACTCACCGTCCGAATCGAATCCCTGCAAATGTCCGCTGGCCTCTCCCTGGCAGAGAATCGGATCCGCCGCGAAGGCAGCCGGAAAAACGCCGAGGATCATAACAGCGGCAACGAAGATGCGATTCATGGTTGGCTCCTTGTCGATACACTTATAGAAGAAGCTGCTGCCTGACCAGCGTCTTGCCGTCTTGGGTTATCTCGACGCTTCCGCCGGTCAGGTCGTCGCGGTTGAACATGACGCGGCATGTCTTCCCGTCGGAAGCGGTGAACTCGACGCCGTCTTGGCTTTTGGTCTGCACCAGGTGCGTTGCGACCATCCCGGGCGTATCCTTGCGGGCCGCCTGCAGTACGGTCAGGAAACGGGTCTTCGCCGCGGCCTCGGTCGGACTGACCTCGATGCGGTAGCGGCCGATCCAGGTGGGCGGTTTCTCGCTCGGATCGGCGGGATAATTGATGCCGTTGGCGAGGAACTCCTTCCCGTCGCCGCCCACCACGTCGCTCTTCGCTCCGGCGGGCAGCAATGTTCGCATGAAGATCGCCCCCTCGCCGGCTGAGCCGCGCCAGATGCCGTTGCCCTTTGTCGGTTTGTTCTGGGTATGGAGCAGGAACACCTTCTGCTGATCCGGCTTCACCGAGGTCACCCGGTCGTACACCACGAAATAATCCGGCTTGATGAAGACAAACTGACGCACCGCTTCCTTGCACTTGTCGGCCGAATAGCAGGCCGTGGCGTCGCCGCCGGTCGCGGCGTGATAGACGCTCTGCTCGAAGCCGAGCGAGCGGCAGAGCAGTCGCTGGTTCTGGCCGCCGTCGTTGAAGATCTTCTTCCAATCGACTTTGACGGCGTTGGCGGGGTACCAGTGGGGGCCGAGTGGGTCGTTCGGAGTGCGGATCAATATGCCGTTGTGGGCGATGGTCTGGGCGTAATAGGCCTTGTGGTGCGGGAGTTTATCGCGAGTGCCGCTGTCGAGTGCCTGGAAGCCCTTCTTGTAGATGATGAAGGTGTTCTCATCAAGGTGCTGGTGGGCGTCCTGGCTCGCTCCGGCCTTGATGGAGGCGTAGGTGTCATTCGGCCCGGAGCCGGAACGCATGATGGTAAGGCCGAAGCTCGGGAAGTTGGTCGCGCAGTCGTGGCTGAAAGCCTGTTCCGGCGGCAGGTCGTTGCTCTCCTTGGGGTCGAAATTGACTGCGACGAAAGGCCAGTAAGGGAAGGCCGTCATGCCGCAGTGTTCCTTGGCCCGTCGCGGCAGGATCTCGATGATGGCACGGGCCTGCTTCGCCCGGGCCGGAGCTTCCTTGCCGTAGAAGTGGATCGCCTGCGCCAAGTGCGAATACATCATCCCGACGCCAAGAGTGTTGGAGGTATGGTAGCTGTCCCCCCAGCCGAACTCGCAGAACTGGCCGGGCGAGTCGTAACTCGGCATTGCCATCCAGTTGAAGTAATTGGGATAGTCGCGCATCTGCCTCCAAATGCGGGCGCCGTCGATGCCGCACCCCGTGTCGAGAGTGTAGAGGAAATTGAAGCTGAACCAGGGATAAAAGCCGAAGCTGTACCCGGCGCAGATCGAGGTTAGCAGCCCTGAACCGGCGGACAATTTCTCGCGGTGATCCATGGTGGCGACGCAGCTCTTGTAGCCCATGGTCAGCAACTCGTCGGCCAGCGCGTCGTCGTAGCCGTCGCCGTAGCCGGCCAGCCCCACGTACCAGCGCAGCGGCGATTCTCCATAGGCTCCGGTGCTGGGGCTGCCACCGTTGATCTGGTAGCCTGGCGCGACCAGACGCTTGATGTGCTTGAGGTACGGGACGATGAAGGCCTTGCGCTCCTGGTCGCTCATCGTGTTGTAGAGCCAGTCGTAGGATGTCAGCGCACAAAGGCGGGTGTTGTGATACCATTCCGGCATGATCCTCGAACGGTCGGCCAGTTCGATGAACTCGATGTTGAGATTCATGAACTTGAGGGCCAGTTCGCGGTACGCCTCCTTGCCGGTCGCGAAATAGGCGATGGTACAGTTCATCGCCTCGACCCCGCCAGTGCTCTTGAGGCCGTAACCGGTGGTGTCCTGGTTGCCCCGGTGCGTGTGGAACACCAGTCTGCCATCTTTCAGCTTGGCATATTGAGGATTGACCTCGAGCTTCGGGTCTTTCGGGTACGACTTGATCCTCGCTAACACGTAGTCGAGCTCAGCCTTCCCAGGTCCGTTGGCGCGGTCGGCGAAGGTTTTCAGCGTTTCTGGGGTTAGAAACAGCCGCGGATGCTCCTTGTGGATCCTCGCTTTCACTTCTTCGACGGAGGGAGCCTTGGCCCCGGTCAGCAACGTCCCGACGGCGCATGCGGCCAAAACCAGCATCAGTTGCTTCATAACCACGCCTTTCTTGAAACGAATGTGCCCTCTTGACGTCCGCTGCCCTTCACGCCGCTTGCAATAGGGCGGCTCAAGGTTACCGAAAGAGAGCCGCACGATCGGCGAACGGTTCCTTAAGACCGTCGGCCAGCAGGACCTTCAGCATGATGAAGTTCGGCTCCATCATTTCCTCGAACGTGTAGTCGCAGGGCTTCTGCGGCGGATAGTCGGCCGAAACGCAGCATTCGAGCGTCAGGGCCAGCGCGCCCGAAGCGAGCGTCGCCATCGTGTTTAGATTGAATGTATTGGCCGTCTCGTGGTCTGCCGGAACTTTGTCTCGCAGCTTCGCGGCGCAAAGGGCCTCGTTCACCAGCCGGGCGCAGCGTCGGCCGCGCTCGAGGTGGAGCGGATAATTGATCGCCGTCGGAGCGAGCACGCTCGGGCTATATTCGCACGAATGGCCGTTCAACACAAGATCCACGTTCCAGCGTTCGACCAGCCGGAGAAAACCGCGGGCCTCCGCGGTCCGGATATGGCCGGGGGAGGCGTCGTGCATGATATTGAATCCGTCGGCGTTCGGATAACCCCCGGGATAGGAAACCTTGGCCAACGGTAAAGGGAAGTACTCTTTGCTGCCGCGCCAGCCGATGAGACTTCCGTCGGCCCAGGTTCCCTGCGAGGCCCGGCGGAAATCCGCGTAAGAGGTCCTACGTAAATGGTCAGGAGAGAGCGACCGCCCGTCCATGTTGAGACAGGGGATGAGGATGAGCCGGTAACGACCGGCCAGTTCTAGAAGCTCCGAATCACGCTTGCCGCGGAGGTCTTTCCCGGTTTCCAGCATTTGAATCAGATTGACGGCTGCCGCGACGCTTTCGGCCTCCGCTCCATGGATCCCCGCACAGAAAAGAACCGTCTGCTCCTTTCCCTCCCGTTGATAATAGGACCGCCACGTACCCGAGGACGATCCGGCGGACCAGTTTGTTTGCGGGGCGTCTTCCGAAAAATTGCCGTAGAACACGGCATAAACCGGATAACCACTCGGCGTTGTGGCGATGATTTCCGACCTGCCGCGCGTGAGCTTCCGGCACAGCGCGAGAATTTCCGCGGGCCGGACCTTCCAGAATTCCGGCCGGGGCTGAAGCCCCTTGATCTCAATCGGTTCAAACCGCGGCTTTGCCTCCTGCGCCAATGCCGCAGAAACGAAGCCTGTCAAAGAGAACGAAAGACAAAAGAAAAAGAACGACCACAGGTTTAGCGGTTTGTTCTTCATCGGGTTGTTCCTGTGTCACGGTCCATTGATTAGTTATAGACCCACTGGGTGGGTTCGTCGGTTTCGTTCCGACAGAATTGCCCGAATGGATCACTCGATTGCCGGATCTGGGAATTATCCTGGAACGCAGTAACCAATACCAGTCCCTCGGTGCTGTGCTGGCTCATCGAGTTCCCGTTCCTGCGGCCTCAGGTAACCGGGGGCTTGGTCAGATCACGACGAACGTGACGTATGTACAGTGCTCCCGAGTTGCCCGAGGGCGAGCTTTTTGCTGTGCGCGGCGTCAGAAAGGGCAGAGCCAGCCAGCGGCTTTTCGGCAGGATGCAGCCCTTGCGAGAAGCAACCGCCTCTATGCTCGAGCTTCCTTTCGAGACGAGGTTGAGACGATCCTCCTCCAATTGTTGGGCGGTCATCCTCCTCCGGATGCCTCCCCGGTTGCGTCCCGTCAGCACCGAGGCGTTCCCCGATCCTCAGGTCCGTCCACTCGCCACCCCGAGCCGCTCGGGATGAGCCTTGGCCACCCATGATACGTCGCGCGTGACCTGGGCTCGAACTCCGAGCGTCCTTCCCATCTCGGGGATGGGGCCGTCGGCAGTCCGCAATGCCCCATCGACAACCTAAATTTCTCAAGCATCCGCGACACACTCCACGACAGGCCAGGCGACAAGGTCGCCCGAGTTGCGAGCGGTGCCGTTCCAGACGAGCTGACGCTGGCGCGACTTGTCTTCGGCGCTGTCATCGACCGCAAGATCGAACAGGATCTCCAGGCCTTCCCGCGGCGTGAAGCCGAGCGCCGCAAATGGCAGCGACGCCTCAAGCGTGTAGCCTTTGCCGTCCACGTCGGGCAGCACGACCTTCGCACAGTCGGGCTGGGCCGTCGCTCGCACGAAATGCCACCGGTAGCCGCTGTCTGCCCGGCCGGCGCCCAACAGGATCTGCCGATCGGTGAACAGCAGCGGCCCGGGCTCCCCCACCTGCTCGTAGCCGACGAACAGCTCGATTCCGTCGCCGCTCCAGATCGTGTCGCCTCGGTGCGCGTTGCGCATCGGCGTCGAGTCGGCCACGTGGGCCAGCAGATAGAGATTCGTGTCATCCCAGCAGAGCTTGAAGCTCGCCTCCAGGCCGGTCGCCCGTCCACGTGTAGATGCGATGGAGGAACTTCTGGTCGAGATAGTAGGTGTAGTAGTTGAACGACACGACGTCGAGGTACTTGCCGCTGATCCGGCACAGCTGCTCGTTGTTGATCGTCCCCGCCTGGAGCCGATTGCCGAGGAGCATGTGGTTCCGGCCGTATTTGTGGAACGTCTCGCTCACCAGCTGGAAATAGGTCTCCAGGAACAGCCCCGTGAATTCCTTCACGTCGTCGGCGGCCGCGTGCGTCTTGACCGGCAGCCCCCGCTCGGCGACCTCGGCGAAGGAGGCAAACGCGGTCTCCCACGCCCGGTTGAACGCCGCGATCGTCGTGCACTTCTCCTCCAGCATCCGGGCGAGCCGCCCCTTGCAGGCGTGCTTCCCCTCCAGGGCCGGAATGGCTCGCGGGAGGTCTTCGTAGAGCGGATCGTTGTTGAGGAAGTAGCCGATCACGAGCGGGTCGTTGGCCCGGGGGGCGATCTTCTGGGCAAAGCTCTCGTCGCAGTGCTTGCGAAGACGCGGGTCGAACGGATCGAACGCCCCGTGGGCGCCCGGCAGCTCGGGGATCCCTTCCCAGACGCTCAGCGGAAGCATGGCCGCGTGCGGGAAACTCGCCTGGCGGCGGACGTCCTCGTCGCCGGCGCCGAACGCCCCGGCCGAGTTGAAGCCCCATTTGCGCCCCGCTCGATCATCCGGGCGGTGGAAGCGGTGGCCCGGTTGCTGATGGCCGCCGCTGCGGTTATCCTAGTGTCGGCGACGGGAATGCAGGGAGACGTTCGCAGACGAGTCGGCCAACGCGTGACTCCGATGTCGCCCTGCCCGTGACGCCGGGTCGAAGCAAGTCGCGTTGCCTGGAAGCTTGCCATGCCTGCCGGTCGAATCTGGATGTTGGTCGGGGTATTGCTCTGTAGTCTAAGCCAGGCCGCCGGGGCCGAAGAGCCGCCGGTGACCGCCGACTGGCTCCTCCGGGGCGGGACGATCTACGACGGGACCGGGGCTGAGGCCAAGACGGGCGACGTGGCCTTGCGCAACGGCCAGATCGTGGCTGTGGGGCGTTTTCCCCTCGCTCAGGTGACCCGCGTCGTTGACTGCACCGGCCTGGTCATCGCCCCGGGCTTCATCGATCTGCACACCCATTGTGACCCGGTGGGCCCCCCGGAGGTCCGCCGCAACCGGAATTACCTGACCCAGGGCTGCACCACGGTGGTCACCGGCAATTGCGGCAGTGGGCCAATCGATGTGGCGGCCTATCTCGCAAGCATCGACCGGGAGGGGGCCGGCACGAACGTGATCGTACTCATTGGGCACGGCTCACTCCGCCAAAGAATCATGGGGGGCGGAAACCGCACGCCGACCGCCGACGAGTTGCAGCGCATGCGGGAGAAGCTCGAACAGGGCCTGCGCGAAGGGGCGTGGGGGATGTCGAGCGGCTTGATCTACACCCCCGGGATGTTCGCCAAGACGGACGAACTGGTCGAACTCTCCAAAGTCGTCGCCCGGTATCAAGGGTTCTATGCGACCCATCTGCGGAATGAGGCCTCCCAGTTGCTTCCTTCGGTCCGCGAAGCCCTGACGATCGGCCGCGCTTCCGGCCTGCCGGTCCACCTTTCGCACCTGAAGGCCGTCGGACCGACCAACTGGGGCGCCGTGCGTCAGGCCGCCACGCTGGTGGAAGAGGCCCGCGCGGCCGGCCAGACGGTCACGGCCGATCAGTATCCCTATGTCGCCACCTCGACGCACCTGACGGCAGTCCTTTTTCCGGCCACGGAAATTCCCGGCGGCTTGAAGGATTTCGCCCGGCGAATAAAAACCGACGCCCAGTACCAACAGGCCGTTCGCCGCGTCGTCGGGCAGCGTCTGAAGGACAATCCGCGGATCGTGATCGCCGAGTGCCAAAAACATCCGGAGTGGATCGGCAAGAGCCTGGACCAAATTGCCAGCGAACGGAGCACCGATCTGGTGGGCGCCGCCTGCCACGTCCGGGCCGAGGAAGATGTCTCGATCGTCCGCTTCGTCCTGTCGGAGGACGACGTCCGCTATGGAATGACACTCCCCTGGGTGGCCACGGCCTCCGACGGCTTCACGTTGCTCCCCACCCCCGACCGCCGGCCGCATCCGCGCAGCTTTGGCACCTTTCCCCGCAAGATCGGGCGGTACGCCCAACGGGAGAAGACGCTTTCCGTGGCTCAGGCGATCCGCAGCGCGACCGGCCTGCCGGCCGACATTCTCCGGCTCTCGGACCGTGGCTACCTGCGTCCGGGGTGCGTGGCCGACGTCGTCGTTTTCGATCCGGCGACCTTTATCGACCGGGCCACATTTGAAGACCCGCAGCAGTATTCGCCCGGTGTGCGTTGGCTTTGGCTGGCCGGCCAGGCGGCGATCGCCGACGGCCAGCCGGCGGAGCCGCTCTACGGCCGCGGGCTGCGGCACCCTATCGCTTCAAGCGTTCATACTCCCTGATCGCCGCTTCGGCGAGGACTTGGGTGGCGTTGACCACCGGCACGGAAGCCCGCTGGGGATTGAAGGCCAAGGGGATCTCCGTGCAGCCCAGCACGATCACTTGGGCCCCTTGGCGTTCCAGGCTCGCGCCGGCCGCAAACAGGAGATCCTCCGCCGTCTGCTTGTCACGGCCGGCCTTGATGCCGTAGACGGCCTTCATAACGGACTCGCTCTGGATCGATTCGTCCGGATAAAGCACGTCGATCCCTCGCGCACGGAATTCCTTCCCATAGAGACCGCTCGAGATGGTGCCGTTGGTGGCCAGCAGACCCACGCGACGGCAATCCGGATGCCGCTCGACTACCGTCTGGACCGTCTCGCGAATCATGTGCAGGACGGGGATCCGGACGGCCCGCTGCATGTCGTCGTAGAAATAGTGCGCCGTGTTGCAGGGAATCACGATCAGGGATGCGCCGGCCTTTTCCAGACGGGTTACGCCTTCGACGAGATAAGGAACGATCGTCCGGTCCTGATTCTTGATGGCCGTGGTTCGGTCGGGCACCTGCGGGAAACTGAAAATCAACGTCGGGATGTGGTCCTGATCCTTCTTGGCCGGCGAGAGTCGGACGATCTGGTGGTACAAGTCGGCCGTGGCCTCCGGCCCCATGCCGCCGAGGATGCCCAGGATCTTTGCGGGGGCGACCGCAGGCTCGGATTGCGCCTCGGTCGGTCGCGTCAAGGTCAACAACAGCACCGTTGCCAAGACGACGGTCGCAGGACGTGCGAAATGGATTGGTCGCATGAACGCTCCTTTGGTGAGTCCGTTTACAGCTAACCACTCTTCGTGCGATATGTCAAGAAGAAGCAAGGGGCGGGTTTCTTGGGCCACTTCGTACCCGAAAGCCGGCAGACCGACCAACTGGGGCGCCGTGCGTCAGGCCGCCTCGCTGGTGGAAGAGGCCCGAGCGGTCGGCCTGCCGGTCGACATTCTCCGGCTCTCGAACCGTGGCTACCTGCGTCCGGGGAGCGTGGCCGACGTCGTGGTTTTGTAACCGTCAAAGAATCGTCACCCCCTATTTGGCGGCGATGCG
>JBDKTH010001294.1:0-3617 GCA_039680305.1 Thermoguttaceae bacterium
AGCGCACCGCGGAACTTGTGGCGGCCAACGCGGCCTTGCGCCAGCAGATCCTCGAACGAGAGCAGACCGAGGCATCGCTCCAGCGGGTGTTGCGAGACCTCCGCGACTTCCACTCGATCGTCAATCGCAGTCCCGTCGTCGTTTGTCGGTGGCGAGTGGGCAACGATTGGCCCGTCGATTTCGTGTCGGACAACATCGACCAGTTCGGCTACGCGACGGCCGACTTCACCTCCGGCCGCATCTTGTGGGTTGCCGTCATCCATCCCGACGACCTCCCGCGAGTTCTGGACGAGGTGGATGGGTATCTCCAAGCGGGGACCCGCGAGTTCTCCCTGGAGTACCGCATGTTCACGAAGTCCGGGGAGGTCTGCTGGGTGGAGGAACGGGATCTCGTCGTTACCGACGATCGCGGCGTTCCCACACACGTTCAAGGGATTGTCCTGGATGTGACCGAGCGCAAAGAGGCGGCCGAAAAGCTCAAGCAGCTCAATGATGCGTTGGAGCACCGCGCCGCCCAATTGCGGGCGCTGGCCTGCGAACTCACCGAGACCGAGGAGCGCGAGCGGCACCGCCTGGCCCAGTTGCTGCACGACCATCTCCAGCAACTCCTGGTGGCCGGCAAGCTCCGCCTGAGCCGGCTCGCGCGACGCGTCAGTGACGAGGTGCTCAAGGAATCGCTTCACGAGACCGCCGAACTCATCGATCAGGCCATCACCGAGTCGCGGTCGCTGACCGCCGAGCTGAGTCCGCCGGTGCTCTACGATGCGGGGCTCGCGGCCGGACTGGAGTGGTTGGCCCGCCAGATGCAGGAGCGTCATGGCCTGCGTGTCCATTTGGACGTGGACGCCGAGGCCGCTTCGGCGGCCAACGAGATCGCGGTCCTGCTGTTCCAATCGGTCCGCGAACTACTGTTCAATGTGGTCAAGCATGCCCAGGCGGAATCGGCTCAGGTCCGATTGTCCCGGCGCGATCACAACCAGGTGCAGATCATCGTAGCCGACCAGGGAATTGGCTTTGATCCCCAGCAGTTGGAACGTCGGGCCGTCATGGATGGGTTCGGGTTGTTCAGCATCCGGGAGCGTCTTTCGTTTCTGGGCGGACACCTGGCGATCCATTCGACGTCCGGCGAAGGGACGCGGATGGTGATCAAGGTGCCCCTGCCCACACAAAAGGAGACGGCGCTGGCCCCCACGGGTGAAACATGGCCGGCAGGCCCATCGGGCCGAGGGCCGGAACCGTCCCCGCCCGACGCCGCGGCGAGAACGGGCCAGCCGATCCGGGTTCTGCTGGCCGACGATCATCCGATTCTCCGCAAGGGCCTGGCCGACCTGCTCAGCGAGAGCCAGGGGATCGAAGTGGTGGGCGAGGCGGGCGATGGCGAGGAAGCGGTCCAGCTGGCTCAACAAACGCATCCCGATATCGTGCTGATGGATGTGACGATGCCAAACGTCGATGGCATCCAGGCCACCCGGCGGATCACCGCCGAGCTGCCGGAGGTCCGCGTGATTGGACTCTCGATGCACGAGAAGACCGACCTGGCCCATGCGATGCAGCAGGCCGGGGCGTCCCTGTATCTCAGCAAGAGCGCACCGGGAGACGAACTGATCGCCGCGATCCGCGATCAGGCGCAGGGCCGCGTCTTGTGCCCTCAAACAAGCTGACGGGTCGTTCGGGACGGGCTGCGGGACAGCAGTTGCCCGAGTTCGTCTTTGGCCACGATCCAGCCCCGGCACTTGCGGCTGCCGCACATACAAGGAATCGCCGCATCGGCCGGCCACGCGTAGTCGATCGTCAGTTCTTCCCCCGCGACGATGCGTCGCCGCGAGTGCACCCAGATCTGCCGGACCACGGCGCGCCGCCGGGCGTTCCAGGCCCCCACGTTGACCAGCACGCAGTTCGGATCGCAACTGTGGTTGAGGTACCGAAACGGCGCGGCCGGCTCCAACGACAACGAGCCCCCCAGGTCGACACAATAGTCGGATTGGTAATCCGGGTCGCGATACGTGCGCCCGCGCATCCGGCCGACCGTCGTCTTGGCCGGGAACGGACGCAGGGCGAACACGCCCCAGCCGATCGACGACGCAGCGACCCGCACGCCCAGTCCCGCATAGTTCGTGTTGGCAACCACCTCTCCCGTTCCTCCTCCTGCAACAGAGAAGTATTTCCCGCCGGGCCGCCAGGTCAACCACCATCGCCCGGGCAAACTCCTGTCCCTTTTTGGACGGAGGCCTGCTATACTAACGCTTCTCTTGACCCTGCTCAGGGAAACCGGACCATTGCTTGCGGGAGAGATCGCGATGACGGATCAACCGAGTGCCCAACCTCAGTCAGAGCCCCGATGGCAGCCCCTGTCGGCGATTGATCGCCGCGTGGTGGGGGTGCTCATCGAAAAGGCCAAGACCACGCCCGACGTCTATCCGATGTCGCTCAACGCCGTCGTGACCGGCTGCAATCAGAAGAGCAACCGTCACCCGCTGACGAACCTGGAGCCCGACGATGTCGAACAGTCGCTCGATCGGCTGCGTGAGATGGGAGCGGTGGGCCTCATACAGGGGTATGGCCGGGTGCAGAAGTACCGGCACTACATGTACGAATGGCTCGGCGTCGACAAGGTCGAGTCGGCCGTGATGACCGAACTCTTGCTTCGCGGCCCGCAGACCGAAGGCGAGTTGCGAGGGCGTGCGTCGCGCATGGAGCCGATCCAGGATCTCTACGGGTTGCGTCAGGTCCTCTCGTCGCTCAAGGCCAAAGGCCTGGTCATTCCCCTGACGCCGGAAGGACGTGGTCACGTGGTCAGCCACGCCCTGTATCCAGCCGGGGAACTGGAACGGGTTCGCACCCAGTACGCCCAAGGCGGGCCGATGCTGGAAACGGCCGAGCCGGCCTCATCCGTCGCTCCCGCGGCCAGTGCCCCGCCGGCCGTCTCCCCGCGTCCCGTCCCCTCCGCCACCCCCCAGCCAGCGGTCCCGGAAGCCACCGACGCGGTGCGCCGCGAGCTGACCGAGCTGCGCACCCAGGTGACCCAGCTCCGCAGCGATCTGGCCGACCTGACCGCCCTGCTCCACCAGACCGTCGACGAGCTGGAGCGGTTCAAGGCCGAGTTGGGCGGGTGAGGCCGGTGCCCCCGGGCACGAGTGCGAGGGCTAGACACCATACCGTCCAATTGGTTGGCGGCAGTGCTTATGCAGTACGGATGCTACGTTTAGCCCGGTCGCTTGCGACCGGAGGGCCAGCGGCACGGCGGAGCGTACCTGCCACTATTTTTGCGGCTTGACGCGCAGCTCCACCAGTTCCGCCTGGCCGCCGACAACGACTTCCCGGTCATACAAGCCCCCCGAAGCACGGATGCCGAGTTCGTAACGGATCTTGGCCATCGTGCTGAAACGGAAACGGCCCTCGGCGTCGGTGGACGACTCGGCCTCGCAGGCGCTTTGCGCGGGATCGTACTTGGCGGGGATCGCATATACTTCCACGCCGGACACAGGTTTGCCCGACGGGTCGAGCACGCGGCCCGTGACCAGGTAGCCGCGTTTCAGGCGGACGATCGTCGGCGGCCCGCCGGGAAGGAGTTCGGCTTCGGCGGGCTGGTAGTCGCTACGGGGTTTTGCCCTGACCCG
>JBDKTH010001193.1:0-5778 GCA_039680305.1 Thermoguttaceae bacterium
CAGTAGTAAAGAGTATAAACGAAGGCGGTGGGGATGGGAAAGATGCCGCCTTCTCATCCGTGCAGACGGCCGCCCATTCTGCGGACCACGTACCATGTGCGGCCTACTGCCTGCTTTCTACCGCCTCCAGCAACTCGGCCTGGCGGGCGTCGACCTGATGGCGGGCCGTGGGGAGGAAGTCACGAAAATCGTCGGGCAGTTGGCCGAGGCCGACCCGGTGCATCACCTGGTTGAGCCGCACCAAGAGTCGGTCGTCCTCCAGGTAATCCCACAAGATCCGCCCCTGGCAAAACCGCTCGATCATCCAGGCCAGACGCTCGGTCTGACGGGCAGCCATGCGGTTCACCACCCTTTCGACTAGGCCAGGGTCGACCGTCTCCAAGGCCTGATAGTAAGCCTCCAGGCGGCCGGGCGCTTGACCAATCAGAGCGGCGTCGAGCAGGACTTCCACCAGGAGGTGGCCCAAGAAGCTGGGGCGGAAGCCGGCGTCGTCGGCCCCGAGCCGGTCGCGGATCAGGGCAGTCAATTGCAGGCAGAGTTCCATGAACGCCCGAGTGTCGTGAAACCGGGCGTCATCGCGCAGGTGTTGGACGATCCCCCGAGAGACCGCCGCCGTCAGCGGATCAGGATCCTCGACCAGCGGCAAGGCCTGACGCAGTCGCACCCGAACTGGCCGATCGACCACGGTTAACCAATCCGGCACCCCGGTACCCGCCATGAAGTAGGGATCGTCAAGAAAGCGATAGGCGTGGGCGAAATAGTTCATCCGTCTATTGTAGACGGGAACAGGCTCGCCTGCACGACCACGCGGTTTAGAACTCCTTGAGGGTTTCGCCACCCCGCGTCGTGCTCAAGGCCCGCCAGGTGTTGATCTCGATGCTCTCGGAGATGAATCGCACCGACCCGTCGCATAAGCTGACCTGGACCCCGCCGGGATGGCGGCTGCGCGAGGCGAACATCGTCGGCCAGTCGGAGGTCGAGACGTCGCAGGGGGGATTCATCGGGTCGGTCTTGTTGCAGTAGCCGATGTCATAGATTCGATCCGGCAACGGGCTGTTGGGGGCCAGGTAGGTTTCGAATCCCGCGGCGTCGCTCCACCAACTGAACCCGCGCAGGTCGCTCCCCGACCCTTGGATCACTTCGCCGAAGAGGAGCGTGTTGCTCAGCCCGTCGAGGATGTCGCGGAACTTGTAGCACACCGTGGCCGTGGTATTACCCCCGGCGGTCATAAACGGCGCCCCGGCGAAGGTCACGCCCTTGTAGGTGGCCGTCTGCGTATAGGTCGTGTTGCCGTAGTTGGCCGCATAGTTATGGGAGCGGATCGTGGAGATCGGCGTGCGGGGGATGTCCGAGGGGCACTGGTAGGCATCGATCGACGCGGCGACGACTTCGCGGTTCACGCTGTCGGAGTAGCGATGCCCATCGATGAATTTCGCCTGATCGTACTTGACGTAGAGGTTCTTCTGTTCGAGGAACATCAGCAGGGGAACTTTCCAGGTTCCCCAGCAACACGAGAAGCCGCCGATCGGCAGGGAATTGTTGACGTCGTGATAGTTGTGGCAGGCCACGCCCAATTGCCGGAGGTTGTTGCTGCACGTCATGCGTCGGGCCGCCTCGCGCGCGGCCTGCACGGCGGGCAGCAGCAGGGCGATCAGAATCCCGATGATCGCGATCACGACCAGCAGTTCGACCAACGTAAACGCTCGCTTGCTCGCGTTCATGACACACCCCCCATTTCCAGATCTACGGGATGTCAAAGTTGAACTGGTTCGAGCCTCCCTCTTGGACCTTGGCCGTCAGGGTGCTCTTGCTGTTGTACTGGATCGGGATCCGCTCTTTGGCCACCTGGGTCGCCTGGCCCGGGAACTCGGACGCCGGCCCGGTTGCCGCCGCATCGCTGGAATAGATCCGCACCTGGTAGGAACCCGGGCGCAGGCCTTGACGCTCGGGGACGGTGTAGGCGCCACCGGTGATCACTGTCCCACTGGCTGCGCCGCCACCTTCAGGGGCAAACTCGATCGTTCCCTGGTCCAGCGGCTTGCCTTGGAACGTAACGGCCCCAGAGACCGTGTACCGCCCGGTCGGACTCTTCGAATTGCAGCCGGCTGACAAAACGAGCCCAAGGCCGATCGTCACCGCGATCGTGTGTCGCGTGAGAAACGCCATCGCCTCGCCCCCAGTATGAGTGAAGAAAATGGCCAACGACCGTCGGGGTGAACGCGGGGCGACAGAAACCCTCCCCAGGAACGCCCCCAACGCCAGCCTCAGTTTAGTGGGGAATGGGGGGGCGTGTCAAGAAAATGGCACCCGAGAGCACAGGTATGGGGTTATCCGATGGAATTGCCCCACGTGGCGGGAGAAACGCCGGTCAGGAGGCCAACACTGGAGGTGCTTGAAAAGGCGATTCTTGGAGCCCCTCGGCGATCGGCCGGGCGGGGACGCCGACCAGGACCGCGTTGTCGTTGGCATCGTGAGTGACGACCGCCCCCGCGCCAATTCGCACCCGGTCGCCGATCCGCACCGGCCCGAGGATGACGGCGTTTGCGCCAAGGAGCACCGACTGGCCCAGCGAAATGTCGGTTCGGCCAGGGCCACGCAGCCCCAGGCAGTTGCCGCCGGTCAAGGTAAGATTCGGTCCGGAACTCACATATTTGGAGACGACGAGCCCCAGACTGGGATGGAGGACGAGGAGCCCCGGCCCGAGATCGGCCTGAAAATGAATCTCGCAACGACCGAACCAGGGCTCAAGCAGGATCAGCACCGGGGCAAGCGCAAGGCGCAACACGGCGTGCGGGAAGGGGCCAAGCAGCAAATAAAGGGACCGTGAGAGGCGATAGGACACAACGACTCTCGTCGTCGAAAAGCCCCAAAGTGTCATCCATCGCCACCATCGCCCGTGAACGATACGGGTCAGGTCGGCTTTCAGGGCAACGAACTGTGCAAGGCTTGCGTGAATGCGGTCGGGCATTTCAGTCGGTTGCGAACGATCCCCCTTCCTTGCCGCCTTCCGCCTGGCTGAGGGCCGTCTCACGTTCCGGGGGCTGGCAAAGATGGGCCAATAGGTCTCGACGGCTGACGATTCCGGCCAATCGCGAGCCGGATAGCACCGGCAACCGACGGACACCCAAAGTGCGGAATCGCTGGGCCATCGTGTTCAAGTCAGCGTTCTCGTCGATCGTATAAACCTCGCGGCTCATGAAGCGAAAGACCTCGGCCGTGCCCGGCGCACCATCCCAGACCAACTCCAACGCGTCGAATTCGGAGATGATTCCCAGCAGTTGGCCCGCATCGTTCACCACCGGCAGTCCGCTGACGCGATGCTCCAGCATCAGATCGATCGCCTTGGCGATCGAGTCGTCCGGCCCCACGGTGATGACCTCCGTTGTCATCAAATCCTTGGCGCGCACCATACCTACACTCCATCTTGAGACGGGATGAACCAGGGAATTCTATGGAGGCAATGGGCACGAGGCGAGGGGGATTTCAGATTTGGGATTGCAGCAAGCGTATGACGCTACAGGGGAGGATACCTTTTGGGACGCTGTGACAGGACTCTCCATTTCCAATCCCAAATCTGAAATCCCAAATCTGAAATCTGAAATCCTCGCCTCAAGCGTGTGCTAGCACTGGCTGCATCCAGGCCTCGAACACGGCGGCGATCTTGTCGAAGGGGATGCCGAGGCTCCATTCGCATTGGGCGATCAGGCCGCCGCGGCCGAAGTCCAAGGCCTTGCGGACCCGCTCGACGGCCGCGCGGATCTCGTCGGGCGTGCCCATCGGCAGCGTCCACTGCCGATCGATCTCGCCCCAGAACGTTACCCGGCCGCGGAAATGCTCGGCCAGCGATTCGATGTCCATGCAAAAGAGCTGCGAGTTGATCGCGTCGACGCCGATCTCGACCAGGTCGTGGAAGATGTCGGCGATGTAGCCGTCGGAGTGGAAGAAGGCGAACTTGTCGTGACGGTGAAGGATTTCGCAGTACTCACGGTAGAGGGGCTTGAACAGTTCCCGCCAGGCTTCCGGCGAGATCAACAACGACTGTTGCGAGCCCCAATCGTCCATGAAGACCACGCCGTCAACGTCCGTGGCAGCCCAGGTCTCCATTTCTCGCCGCGAGAACTCGTGAAGCATGCCGACCAGGTCGCTGAGCTCCCGGGTCCCGTGGGCCAGGTCCACGAAGGTGCCTTCGGCGCCGTGGAGGAACTGCAGCCGCTCGAACGGCCGTGTTTCGCTCCAGGCCAAGACGAATTGCGAGGTATTGGCGCAGCTGTGATTGACCTCGGCAAAACTGGCCTCGTCAAGCAGTTCCCACGGCAGACGATAGTGGGCCAACTGCCCGAGGTCGGCCAACGGCGAATGCCGCAGTTCCCCCATGGTGCCGCGATGGGGAACGCGCCAGACGCATCCCCAGGCGTCGGTATACTCCCCGACCTCGTGCGGCGTGCCTTTGGCCCGCTGGCCACGCAGAGCAGGGAAGTCGGGCTTGACGATGTCGTTGGGATAGCGGTAGAGCAGCTCGGCGACCTCGTCGCCGTGGAGCGTGTCCACGCCCGGCGCGATCCACAAGTCGCGGGGCGCCCGATCGACAGGCTGGTGGTTGAGTGTTTGAATGACGCGATCGCGCGAGGTCGGCATAGGGTAACGGAATGACCGCTAAAGGTTCGACAGGGACAAGGGAGTATCTTCGTCCAAGTCCGCAACTTTCTTGCGTTCCGCTTGGAGAGACGTCTTACCCCCTTTAGGGATGGGGCAATCGCTGCCGTTCTTCTTTCCCGCCCCCCCTGGCCGCGAGTCGTGACCTATACTTGCGCTGAGTGAGTCCACGCGAATACTTGCTGAAGGGAGGAGTCAGTGGCACTCTTTGCACGGAAACGAGCCCGGGCCGTTCAGAGCTTGATGCTCAAGCTGGTTAACAACAACTGTTCGGACTTGGAGGCCCTTGCGGAAGGGCCACGGCTCGAGGGCCGGGTAAGGTTGACCATTGTAGTGCTGGTCATCCCCGTGGTCAAAGGTAAGCTGGTGTTCGAGCAAATGTTTGCCGCCGTGACCAAGGAATTCTCCACCACCGGCGTCTCCCTGGTTTTGAACTACCCACGTTCGCTAGACGAAGTCGTCCTCGGATTCCGCTGGGAACGCTCGATGCAGTTTGTCCGCGGCAAGGCCAAACATCTGAGCCCCATGGGCGCCGGTTTCTTCCAACTCGGCATGCAATTGACCGACGTCATCCACGCGGGCGACCACCCGGGACTGGAGAAGGTGTCGTTCTAGAAGGGCCACACCCAGACACGTTGAAATTGGGCCAGCCGTTCTGCTAAGCTGATTCCTGGCAGCCCAAAAAGGCGAGCCGGTTTGGTCTTTGACAATCGACACTTTCGATGAATTGCCCTCGCGCTTCAGCGTACGGCCGTCCGGCCCGACCCAAGCGCCGCTTGAAGGCTGCGCACACGGCCCGTACTCCTTGCGGAGCACGGGCCAGGGACTTCCGGAACACGGAAACCATGCGGGGGGAGATAAATTTAGGTGGTGCATGGCAGGCCAAACTACGTATACACCCTTGAATTATGCAACACCTCCCCACTTTCGGATTAGTTTACTTGCGTCTTTTCTCGTAAATGTAACTACCGTTATAGCTGTCACTTGCGAATGTACACCGCGGCCTTGATCGTAACCTTGCCAACTGCTAGCAGGGCCAGCTTCTTGAATGGCACCCAGGTTTGGGGATTCAATGGTTGTTAGCCAAATCCATTGAAGGAGCCCCAAACCATGAGTGCCACGCTT